>JBJTHL010000149.1:0-7756 GCA_046094445.1 Vulcanococcus sp. | reverse complement strand
TGAGGTGAAGCGCTACATCAATCAGGTGGCCTTCTCCAGCGCCGAGGACTTCCTCGAGAAATACAAGAGCGAGAGCGACGCGATCATCGGCCACTTCGGCCTGGGCTTCTACTCCAGCTTCATGGTGGCGAAGCAGGTGGAACTGGTGACCCTCTCCGCTCGGGAGGGCAGCGAAGCGGTGCGCTGGAGCTGCGACGGCTCCCCCAGCTTCACGCTCGAGGCCGCGGAGCGCAGCGAGCCCGGCACCGATGTGATCCTTCACCTGATGGAGGAGGAGCTCGAATACATCGAGCCGGCAAGGATTCGCACCCTGATCTCCACCTATTGCGATTTCCTGCCGGCGCCAGTGCAGCTGGAGGGAGAGACCGTCAACAAGCGCGAGGCCCCCTGGCGCAGCAGCCCGCGCGACCTCACGGACAACGACTACATCGAGCTCTACCGCTACCTCTACCCCTTCCAGGGCGACCCGCTGCTGTGGGTGCACCTCAACACCGACTATCCCTACAACCTGCAGGGCATCCTCTACTTCCCGAAATCCAGTGGCCGCGCTGATTGGGAGAAGGGGGAGATCAAGCTCTATTGCAACAACGTGTTTGTCAGTGATTCGATCAAGGAGGTGGTGCCCCGCTACCTGCTGCCGCTGCGCGGTGTGATCGATTCGCCAGACATCCCGCTCAACGTGAGCCGCTCGGCGCTGCAGACCGACCGGCGCGTGCGCTCGATCGGTGGCTTCGTGGCCAAAAAGGTGGCCGACCGCCTCAAGCAGCTGCACCGCGACGAACCGAAGCGCTACGCCGAGATCTGGGAATCCCTGGCCCCGTTCATCAAGATCGGCGCCATGGAGGACGACAAGTTCGCCGAGCAAGTGGCGGATCTGGTGCTGTTCGGCACCACAGCACGACCCCAGGAGCAGCCGGCTGAAGGGCAGGCTCTCGATCCGATCCCCGGCGAAAACGGCAAGGCCTTCACCACACTGGCCGGTTACCGCACACGCCTGGATGCCGCCAACGACAAGCGCATCCTGTACTGCACCGACGAGGCCGGTCAGGCCGGGGCGCTGGCCCTCTGGAAGAGCCAGGGCGCCGAGGTGCTGCTGGCCGACACCTTCATCGACACCCAGTTCATCCCCTGGCTGGAATACCGCCACGACGAGCTCAAGTTCCAGCGGGTCGACAGCGAGCTCGACGCGTCCCTGCAGGAGAAGGAGAGCGAACTGGCCGACGCGGACGGCAAGGACAGTTCCGAAAAGCTGCGGGATCTGTTCAGGAGTGCCCTGGCCAACGACAAGGTGACGGTCCAGGTGCAGGCCCTCAAGGGCGACGACGCCCCCGCAGCCCTGATCCTGCTGCCGGAGCAGATGCGCCGCATCAATGACATGGGCGCCCTGATGGAGCAGCGGCTGCCCGGCCTCCCCGATCACCACGTGCTGCTGATCAACCGCAGGCACCGCCTGGTGGAGGGTCTGCTCAAGCTCTCGGCAGGCTCGGTGATCACCGGTGGCGGTGCCAGCTCCCCCAGCCAGCAGCTGGCGGATGACCTGAGCCGCCACGTGTACGAAATGGCCCGGCTGGCGGTGGGAGGCCTTGAACCGAATCAATTGGCCGGTTTCCAGCAGCGCAGTTGCGATCTGATGGGCAAGCTGATGGAGCGCGGCCTCTGATCACGTGTCGGCTGGTGCCCAGCCCCACCTGAACCACCGCCCCCGCCAGCGGGGGTTGGCAGCATTGGCGACCCTGCTGGTGCTGCTGTTCTGGGCCGGCACCGGCCTGGCCGGGCCGCGACCGGTGGAGGTGTCGGTGCTGATGCCGGCGCCGTTCGCCGATGCCACCGCGCCGCTGGTGGCGGCCTTCAACCGCGACCACCGCGATCTGCAGATCGCCGTGACCCGGGGCCCGCTCGACACCGAAGCCCTCTCCGATCTGGCGATCAGCAGCCTGCTGCTGGGGGACACCCCCTATGACCTGCTCCTGATGGACGTCACCTGGACGCCCAAGTACGCCGCCGCCGGCTGGCTCGAACCCCTGGAGCCGCTGCTCGGCGCGGATGCGCTCGCCGGCATGGCCCCCGGCGCCCAGCTGGGCAATGCCTTTGCCGGCCACCTCTGGCGGCTGCCGTTGGTGGCCGATATGGGACTGATCTACTGGCGCACCGATCTGATGGCGGCGCCACCCCGCACCCTGCAGGAGCTGCGGGACAGTGCGGCACAACTGGAGGGCCGCGGGGTGGTGCCCTGGGGGTACGTGTGGCAGGGCCGTCAGTACGAGGGCCTGAGTTGTGTGTTTCTGGAGGTGCTGCGCGGGTTCGGCGGCCACTGGCTCCGGCCCGGAGACGAGCACCAGGCGGCGCTGGACAGTCCGGAAGCAATCGCGGCGGCCCGCTGGCTGGCGGGGCTGGTGCGCAGTGGCATCACCCCGGAAGCGGTAGCCAATGTGTCGGAAGCGGACGCGCTGCAGATCTTCGGGGCCGGCGAGGCGGCGTTCATGCGCAACTGGCCCTACGCCTGGGCCGAACTGCAGAAACCCGGCAGCGCCGTGGCCGGCCGCGTGGGGGTGGTCAGCCTGGGCGACGGCACCCAGGGCAGCTGGGGACTGTCGATGCTCAAGGGCAGCGCCCATCCCCAGCAGGCCGCCGCCGTGATGCGCTGGTTCACCGGCGAGGCCAGCAGCCGCGAGCTGGCGGAGCGCTATGGCTACACCCCCGTTTGGCAATCGCTGCTCAACGACCCAGAACTGCAGCAGCAGCTGCCCCTGCTGCCGGTGCTGCGCCAGGCCCTGGAGAGCACGGCCCTGCGTCCGCTCACGCCGGTCTACGCCCAGCTGAGCGATGTGCTGCAGCGGCAGCTCTCGGCGCTGATCACCGGCAGCGGCAGCCCGGAGGCGGCCATGGCCGAAGCCCAGCGCCAGAGCCAGCTGATCCTGCAGGCGGCGGGGCCCGTGGCATGAGGCAACGATGACCCTGCTGCTGCTGCTCCCGGCCCTGGCCCTGGCGGCGACCGTCTTCCTCTGGCCCCTGCTCCGCTACGGCTGGCTGAGCCTCCAGGCCAACTCGGTGCTCACCGCCCTGGTGCCCGTGCCCAACGGCGGCGCCAACTGGCAGCGTCTGCTGGCCGACGGACGCTTCTGGCAGGACGCCGCCCAGACCCTGCGATTCGCCGGGCTGAGCGTGGGGCTGGAGCTGCTGCTGGGGCTGAGCCTGGCGCTCCTGCTGCACCGGCCCCTGCCGCGTCGCGGCCTGGTGCGGGCCGTGGTGCTGCTGCCCTGGGCGCTGCCCACCACGGTGATGGCCCTGGGCTGGCGCTGGATCCTCAACGACCCCTTCGGTCCGCTCAACGGCCTGCTCCGCAGCCTGGGGCTTCCCGCCTACGGTTTCCTCTCGGAGCCCCGCAGCACCTGGCTATTCACGGTGCTGGCCGATGTGTGGAAAACCACCCCATTCGTGGCCCTGCTGCTGCTGGCGGGCCTGCAGGCGATTCCCGCCGAGCTCGAGGAAGCCCTGCGCCTTGAGGGGGCCAACGCCTGGCAGCGGCTGCAGCGGCTCACCCTGCCGCTGCTGGCGCCCTACTTGCTGCTGGCGGCGCTGTTCCGCCTGGCCCAGGCCCTCGGGGTGTTCGATCTGATCCAGGTGCTCACCGGTGGCGGGCCGGCCAGCAGCACCGAAAGCCTGGCGCTCTACGCCTATCTCAATGCCATGCGTTTCCTCGATTTCGGCTATGCCGCCACCGTGATGCTGGGCATGTTCGCCCTGGTGCTCGGCCTCAGCGCCCTGGTGCTGGTGGGACAAGCGATGCGGCGCCGCTGGGCAGCAGCGGGGCAGACCCCATGAGCCGCACACCGCTGCCCCTGCTGCTGGCGGCGCTGGGCTGGAGCCTGCTGCCGTTGCTCTGGCAGCTGCTCACCTCCCTGCGCACAGCAGAGGCGCTGGTGCTGCAGGGGGCCGGCGCCTGGCAGCAGGGCTGGACCCTCGACAACTACCGCCTGGTGCTGCAGGGGGATCCCCCCTTCTGGCGCTATCTGCTCAACAGCAGCCTGGTGGGGGCGGCCAGTACGGGGCTCACCCTGTTGTTGGCGATCCCGGCGGCCTACGGGCTGCAGCGCCAACGGCCGGCCCTGCGGGATGCAGTGAGCCTGGCCCTGCTGGCGGCGGCGATGTTCCCCTACGTGCTGCTGTTCCTGGCGCTGCTGGAGCTGGCGCGCGCCCTGGGCTGGGGCAACCAGCTGCTGGCCCTGGCGCTGCCCTATGCAGGGCTGTCGCTGCCACTGGCGGTGCTGCTGCTGCGCGCGGCGTTCGCCGATCTGCCGGAGGAGCTCGAGGATGCCGCCCGCCTGGAGGGGCTCAACCTCTGGCAGCGGCTGCGGCGGGTGCTGCTGCCCCTGCTGGCGCCGGCGATCGCCAGCACCGCCATCCTGGTGTTCCTGTTCTCCTGGAACGAATACCCGATTGCCCTCACCTGGATCAGCCGTGCTGACCTGCTCACGCTTCCGGTAGCCATGGCCCGCATCGCCGGTTCATCCGTGTACGCCGTGCCCTACGGCGCCTTTGCGGCAGCCACGGTGCTGGGCGCCCTGCCGCTGCTGGCCCTGGTGCTGGTGTTCCAGCGCCAGATCGTGAGCGGCCTCACCCAGGGGGCGGTGAAGGGATGAGCCACCCCGCTGGGCTGCACTGCGACCAGCTCACCCGGCGTGTGGGTGAGCGCTGCCTGCTGGATCGGTTGAACCTCGCGGTGGAGCCGGGCGAGAGCCTGGCCCTGCTGGGGCCGAGCGGCTGCGGGAAAACCACCACCCTGCGGTTGCTGGCCGGGCTGGATCCCGCCAGTGGCGGCAGGATCCGGCTCGACGGCGACGACATCACCACCAGGCCAGCGGGTCAGCGCCAGGTGGCGATGGTGTTTCAGAGCTACGCGCTCTACCCGCATCTGAGCGTGGTGGCCAATCTGGAGCTGGGGCTGGAGGTGCGGGGGGTGCCGGCAGCGGAGCGGCGCCGTCGCATCGCCGAGGTGCTGGCCCTGCTGCAGCTGGAGGGCCTGGAGCTGCGGCGGCCGGCCCAACTCTCCGGGGGCCAGCGCCAGCGGGTGGCCCTGGCCCGGGCCCTGCTGCGCCAGCCGCGGCTGATGCTGCTGGATGAACCGATGAGCAACCTCGATGCCCAGCTGCGCGATCAGTTGCGGCCCGAGCTGCGCGCCCTGCTGCAGCGGGCCGGCCACCCGGTGATCCACGTCACCCACGACCAGCAGGAGGCCATGGGACTGGCCGATCGCATCGCCGTGCTCGACGGCGGCGTGCTGCAGCAGGTGGGGACCCCCCAGGAGCTGTACCACCGCCCGGCCAATCTGTTCGTGGCCCGCTTCCTCGGCCGTCCCGGCATCAACCTTCTCAGGCCCGAAGCGGGGGTGCAGCGTGCGGTGCGCCCGGAGCATCTGCAGCTGGTGCCGGACGGGGGCCTGCCGGTGCGGCTGCAGCAGCGGGAGTGGCAGGGGGCTCAGCAACTGCTCCGCCTGGAGAGTGACCTGGGGCTGCTGCTGCTGCTATGCGATGCCGCCCAACCGCTGGCTGACGCTCTGCAGGTGCAGTGGCGTGCGGAGGATGAGCTGCGCTTCGATGGAAGCAGCGGTCAGCGGCTGGAGTGATCGGCCTGTGGAGGCGGCCCACGGCTGCGGGGTGCCTCTGAAGGATCGCCTGTTTGATACGATCCGCCAGTGGCTTATGGCCACGCTGTATTCATTTGGTTGAAGGTCATGTCCCGGGTCTGCCAGCTCACCGGCAAGCGCGCCAACAACGGCATGGCCGTGTCGCACTCCCACGTGCGCACCAAGAAGCTGCAGCAGGTGAACCTGCAGGAGCGCCGCCTGTGGTGGGCCGAAGGCAACCGCTTCGTGAAGCTGCGCCTCTCCACCCGCGCCCTGAAGACCGTGCAGAAGAAGGGCCTCGGCGCTTACGCCAAGGAACTGGGCATCAACCTGGCCAAGGTCTGAGCCGGCCCCCTTGCCAGACTGCCCTTCTCAACGGCGCTCCCTCCCCATGAACCGACGCCAGCTCCTACGCGGCCTCGGCATCAGCACCCTGAGCCTGCTGGCGTTGCCACCGCAGGCTTTTGCTTTGGGCGGCACCCTGCCGGAACTGGATCAACCGGCGCCCGACTTCCGCCTTCCCGGTGTTGCCCCCGATTCCCAGGGTGCCGCAACCGATGCCCAGCTGGGCCTGGCCGACTTTGCTGGCCAGTGGCTGGTGCTGTATTTCTACCCACGCGATTTCACCCCCGGCTGCACGCTGGAGGCCCGCGGCTTCCAGAACGACCTGGCGGCCTTTCGCAGGGCCGGGGCCACCGTGGTGGGCGTCAGCGCCGACGACGCCGAGTCGCACACCCGCTTCTGCGGCAGCGAAGCACTGGCCTTCCCGCTGCTCTCGGATCGCGGGGGCCTGATCAGCCGGGCCTACGGCAGCTGGATCCCTCCCTTTTCGCAGCGTCACACCTTCCTGATCGACCCCCAGGGCACGCTGAGGGCTCGCTGGACAGCCGTGCGACCCAGCGGCCACAGCCAGGAGGTCCTGGCGGAACTCCGTCAGCTGCAGAGCCAGGCCTAGCCCCAGGCGCGTCAGGACTTAAGCATTTCCACCCATTTCAGATCTGTGGCTGGCTTGGATGGATGGGTCGCATCCTTGTCATGCCGATCGAACCGGGCGCACTCGTGAGCCTCAAAGGCTCCCCAGAGGCCACCTATCAGGTGGTCAACGTGGATGCCTACAGCGACAACGTGTGGGTGCGGCGCTGGCCCCTGCGCAGCGACCGCTCCCCCACCTTTGCCGTACCGGCCGAGCAGGTTTCGCCCCAGGCGGCCCAGGTGTCTCCCCAGCCAGCACTGTCAGCCGCTCGGCGCTGATCACCCCTCCGATCACCCCTTTGGTCGCAGGGGCTCAGCCGCGCTGGAAGTCGTGCAGGGCCACGGTTCTGGCGCCGTTGGCACCCTCTTCCACGATCGAGAGATGGCGAATGGTGCCGTCGTCGATGAACCAGCGGTCGTTGCACACGGCTTCGAACACGGTCTGCGCCTCCTCCAGGCTGGCGAAGGTGCCAACGCTGGCTTGTCCCCAGGAGTCGTGGCTGTAGAGCGTGAAGGGCATCGAACGGCTGCGGCGCCGCAGCCGATTCAACTCGGCCTCGCCCGCTTCACGCTCCGCGCCCCGCCGTGAATGGGCGGATCCGCACAGGACGAGTCCCAGCAGCGGGAGCTGTCAGGGTGAAGCCTTGACAGCTCCAGACGTTGTGCCCATGCCCAGGCCCAGCCTGCCCGCGATTGCCGGCCGTGAGCATGCGATTCAGGCAATGCGCCATCGGCGGCCAGCTGTGGAGCGTCCCGCTGCCTCTCCGCCACTGGAGCGGATCCGCTCGGCATTCGCCTGTGCCCTGCACATGCACCAGCCCACGATTCCAGCAGGGGCCGATGGCAGCCTGATCTCGCACCTCCAATGGATGCTCGAGCATCCCGGCGAAGGGGACAACCACAACGCTGAACCGTTTGCCCACTGCTACCGCCGCCTGGCCGATCTGCTGCCAGAGCTGATCACCCAGGGCTGCGATCCCCGGATCATGCTCGATTACTCCGGCAATCTGCTCAGGGGTATCGAGCAGATGGACCGGGCTGACATCCTCTCCGCCCTGCGCTGTCTCGCCTGCGATCCGCAGCTGCAACCCCATGTGGAGTGGCTGGGCACCTTCTGGAGCCATGCCGTGGCCCCCTCAACGCCGATCCCCGATCTGAAGC
>JBJTHL010000148.1:0-6304 GCA_046094445.1 Vulcanococcus sp. | reverse complement strand
CCTGGCCGCCGCCAGCCAGCAGCGGCACCAGGTATTCGGCCACCACCGGTGCGGCCGCCCTTATCGGTGGGGCTGATCACGAACACCCCCATGTCGTGGGCGATGGCCGCCTCGATCGCTGGGCGGTTGTCCTGGCGGATGTAATACCAGTGCAGGTTCACGTAATCGAACCGGTCGCTGGCGATCGCCTCCTGGATCAGTGGCAACGGCGCATGGGTGGAGAAGCCCACCGCCCCGATCCGCCCCTCGGCCTGCCAGCGGCGGGCCAGCTCCAGGCAGCCACCGGGGCGCAGGGTGTGCTCCAGATGCTCCGGCAGGTTCAGTCCGTGGATGGCCAGCAGATCCACCCGCTCCACCGCCAACCGCTCGAAGCTCAGCCGCAGTTCCGCCTCGAAGGCGGCGCTGTCGGCCTGGGGGGGAACCTTGGTCTGCAGGATGCGCTCGGGATCGGGCACCTGCGGCAGCAGCCAGCCCAGCTGGCGTTCGGAACTGCCGTAGTGGCGGGCGGTTTCGATGTGGTGAAAGCCGCTGGCCACCGCCAGCTCCAGGATGGCCCGCAGCTTGTCCTGGCTGGCGGCGTTGATCTCTGCGGCCGGCAGGTCGCTCCAGCTCTGCTGGAAACGCATCGCCCCCAGCGACAGCACGGGCATCGCCAGCTCCGTGCGCCCGAAGCGGCGCCTGGGCAGCATCAGGATCCGCCCCCGCTGATCCGGGGCCGTGTGCGCCGCGGCCGGGCCGGAGTAGGCAGCCCCAGCGGCAGCAGTTCCTGGTTGCGGCTCTGGTCCTCAAGGCCAGGCAGCTCTTCGTAGCTCACCCAATGGATGCAATCCACCGGGCAGGTGTCGATCGCCTCCTGGATCCGCTCGGTGCTGTCGCCGTCCTGGCGGATGGCCCGTGAGCGCCCCCAGTCGGGCTCCACCACGAAGGTATTGGTGGCCACATTGGCGCAGTAGCGGCAGCCGATGCAAACCGCTTCATCCACCCAAACGGCCTTCTGGCGCAGGGCGCCACCCAGAACCGGTTCCATGCCGGTTGGCTGAGCGATCGCCGTGGCGGGTGCCGCAAAGGCGAGCGATGGATCAGGCCGCAGCGGATCCGGGCTCAACCGTCCCAGCGGGTGACCACCAGTTCGATCGAGCCATCAGACGCCTGGCGCTGCTCGCTCACCTGGAAACCCTCCTCGGCCGAAGCAGCGAGAATGCTGCGCAGGGCGTAACGCTGGGTGAGCTGGGCCAGGAAGCGCTCCACCGGCTGCGGACGGCGCCAGAGGTCGAGGTCGGTCACCAACTCATAGCTGCCACTGGCGGCATTCCAGCGGAAGCCGACGTCGGAAGCGGAGGCGTCGTCGCTGGAGGCGATCGTGAGGTCGGCCACCACGGTCTGACCGCGATAACCGCGCACCGGGCGCTCACCTTCGCTGGGGTTGTGACCCAGGTCGCGCAGGGCGTCGATCAGGGCGGTGCGATCACGCAGTTCCGTCTTGACGGTGCTGAAGTGCGACATCAGGAGGCCGGGGTGGTGAGGGTCTGCTCGGCGGTCAAGGCGGCGGATTGCCCTTGAAAGGCTTCGGAGGTGGGCTGGCGCTGTTGCACCGTCCCCAGCCGGGCTTCGATCCGTTCGCTGAGCTGCTGGCAGCCGTCGCCGGCGATGCCCTCCACCAGCTCTTCAACCCGGCCATCGGGCCGGATGCGGAAGCGGATGGTGTGCTGGGCCATCCCGACAACGGAAGTGGAGGGATGCTAGCCGCGTGATCCGGCGGCTGAGGGCGGCTGTGACGGACTGTGCACGGACGCTGAAGCTCAGCTCAGCAGGCCCTCATCCACCAGGGTCTGCAGCCGCTCCAGCACCTGGGGATCCTCCAGCTGCTCCAGGGCCAGCCGGGCTTCATCGCGCACCGCCGGATCGTTGTCCTGCAACATCGCCCCCAGCAGCGCCTCCACCACCTCCTTCTGGCGAGGCTCCACCAGATCGCTGTAGAGCCGCCCCAGCGACCAGGCGCTGTTGCTGCGCACCACGAGTTCGCTATCGATGCGCAGTGCCTGCAGCAGCTGGCCGGCGGCCTGATCGGCCTTCGCCAGGCCGGTGGCACCGGCATCCGCCAGGGAGCTGGCGGCCCAGAGGCGCACGGCGGCGATGTCGGTTTCCAGAGCCCGAATCAGCGGGTTCATCACCGGCGCATCCGGGTAGCTGCTCAGGCTCCAGGCCACCGCCTTGCGCACGTAACCGTTGCTGTCGTTCTGCAACAACGCCAGCAGCGGGCCCACGGCCTGCAGATCCGGGTTGCGGCCGAGGGCGTAGGCCGCACTCATGCGCAGGATCGGGCAGCTGGCCTCCAGCAGCGGCAGGAGCCGCGCCGGCGCCCGCGGATCACGGTGTTCGCAGAAGATACGCAGCCCCTGCATCCGCTGCTCGTGGCTGCCCTGCAGCAGCTGCAGGCCCAGGTCGCACTCGGCCGCCACGGCCGCGGCGTCGGCATCGGGAGCCTCCAGCTCATCGAGCGGATCCCCCAGCAGCTCCTCAGCCAGCTCGCGGGCGAGCATCTCCGGGTCCAGCGCCAGCTCGGCCGGACTGTGGGAGAACTCAGGGAACGGGCCTGTCATGCAGGGATCGTAAAAGCCCGGCGGCGCAGCGATCCGTCGCGCAGGAGGCCTTCAGCCGATCGGAGCAGGGGCTGCCATGTCGCCCGGCAGCCAGATGCGCGCGCTCACGGCCAAGAGCGCCAAACCGAACAGCACGACGATGGCCGCCGGCAGCAGGGTGGAGCGGAGAAACTGCATGGACCCGGCCCGGGGGCCTTCCATTCTGGCCGCTGGCTCCCCCCGGCGCTGGCCATTCAGCCGCCGCTGCCGTAGGCCACCTGGCAGGCCGCGTTGAGCAACTGAGCACCGTCACCGACCGCCGGCACACCCTTGAGAAGCCGGTGCCGCAGCAACGCGCCGGATGGTCGCGCCGGGGGAAGGCAGGGGATCGCTGCAGAGGCGGGCATGACGGCAGGGCTGGAATCTGCGCGCAATCTGGCAACGACTGGCCAATCCGACCGCCACACCTAGGGTGCCGCCAACCGGAATCACCCCATGAGCGCCCAGGATTCGCCGCCGCTGTCCAGCTCCGGCATCCGGACTGGCACGGCGCGGCGCCTGGTGGCGATCACCGCGGAAGGGGTGGCCAGCGGCACGCCGCTGATGGTGGGCAGCAAGCTGCTGCAGGGCTGGCTGACGGCCAGCGGTGTGCCCCTGGCGCTGATCGGCCTGATTCCCCTGGCGGAGCTGCCCTACACCCTCAAGCTGTTCTGGGCACCGCTGCTGGATCGCTGGCCGATCCCCTGGCCCGACCGCCGCCGCGGCTGGATCCTGCTGCTGCAGCTGCTGCTGGTGGCTGTGATCGCCGCCATGGCCCTGCTGCGACCGAGCACCGACCCCGCCAGCCTCACGGCGATCGGCGTGATGGCGCTGCTGCTGGCGATCTGCAGCGCCAGCCAGGACATCGTGATCGATGCCTACCGCACCGACCTGCTGCCGGAGGGGGAACGCGGACCCGGCGCCGCCGCCACGACTCTCGGCTACCGGGCAGCGATGCTGGCCGTGGGGGCCGGCGGGTTTCTGCTGGCAGGGAGCTACGGCTGGCCGGCGGCATTTCTGAGTGCGGCAGCCCTGCTGGCGGCCGTGATTCCCTTCACCCTCACCGCCCCAACGCTGCGGCCGGTGCAACATGCCGTCAGCAGCCTGCGCCAGGCGGTGCTCGGCCCAGCAGGGGAATTCATGCACCGCGCCGGCCCGGGCCGCACCTGGCTGCTGCTGCTGCTGGTGCTGCTCTACCGCTGGCCCGACGGCCTGCTCAGCGCCATGGCGATCCCGTTCCTGCAACTGCAGGGATTCAGCGAAGCGCAGATCGGCCTGGTGCAGGGCGGCTGGGCGATCGCCGCCACGATGGTGGGCACGGTGCTGGGCGGCGCCCTGTTCGCCTGGCTGGGCATGAACCGCTCGCTGTGGTTGTTCGCCATCGCCGGAGCGGTCGGCAACCTCAGCTACTGGGCCCTGGCCAGCTTCGGCGGCGGTTTCGCCGGGCTGATCACCGCCGTGAGCCTGGAGAACATCAGCGGGGGGATGGTGGGTGCCGTGTTCGTGGCGTTGCTGATGAGCCTCTGCAACCCGCGGTTCTCCGCCACCCAGTACGCCCTGCTGTCCGGGGTTTACGCCATGAGCCGCTCCCTGCTCTCAGCACCGGCGGGGGTGGTTGCCGAGCGGGTGGGCTGGCCGAGCTTCTTTCTGTTCACCGTGGCGGCGGCGATCCCCGGCTTCCTGCTGCTGGCACGTCTGGCCCCATGGCACGAGCAGGAAGCGCGCGGCGCCTTCGATCCGGCGCGGGACGCCACCTGAAGCGCCTGGGGAATGGGCAAGCACCCCGGCGGGATCAGGCCCGCCCCGCCGGTGCCGGCTCCAGGCTGCCCTCCAGGCGACGGCGCAGCTGGCCGCAGGCCGCATCGGCGTCGAGGCCGCGGCTGGCGCGCACGCTCACGGCGATCTGACGGGCCTGCAGGGCGCGGCGGAACCCCTCCACCGCCTTGGTGCTGGGGCGCTGGAACTCTTCCTCAGCGATGGGGTTGTAGGGGATCAGGTTCACGTGGCTCTGGAAGCCGCGCAGCAGCTGAGCCAGGGCGTCGGCATGGCGGGGCTGATCGTTGAGGCCCCCCAGGAGGATGTATTCGAAGCTCACACGCCGGCCCGTGATGGCCACGTAGCGGCGGCAGTCGTCGAGCAGGGCTTCGATCGGATAGGCCTGGGCGGTGGGGATCAGCTGCTCACGCAGGCGTTGATCGGGGGCATGCAGGCTCACCGCCAGGGTGAACTGCGCCCGGCCCAGGCGCTCGAGGGCCAGCTCCGCCAGGCGCGGCAGTGTGCGGGGCACCCCCACGGTGCTCACCGTGATCTGGCGCTGGGCCATACCCAGATCGCTGCAGAGGCAATCGATCGCCGCCAACACCGCCTCGATGTTCAGCAGCGGCTCGCCCATGCCCATGAACACCACGTGGCTGGGGCGCTGCTCCATGGCCTCGCGCACGCTGAGCACCTGATCCACGATCTCGTGCACCGCCAGGGAGCGCTGCAGGCCGCCCTTGCCGGTGGCGCAGAAGCGGCAGGCCATCGGGCAACCCACCTGGGAGCTCACGCACACCGTGAGCCGGCCCTCGGCCGGGATGCCCACGGTTTCGATGCTCAGGCCATCGTGGGTGCCCAGCAAGAGCTTGGTGGTGCCGTCGCCGGCGACGCTGCGATGCAGCTCGCGGGAGCGACCGATCCAATCGGCGGCGGCGGCGGGCGGTTCCGCCTCCAGCTGCTCACGGAAGGCTTTCGGCAGCACGCTCACCTCCGCCAGGCGATGCACCCCCTTGGCGTAGAGCCAGTCGTGCAGTTGGCGGCCGCGGAAGGCGGCCTGGCCGCGGGCCACAACCCACTGCTCGAGGGCTTCGCGGCCGAGGCCCAACAGCGGGCGCTGCTCCGCAGCGGCAGCAGCGGCAGCCGCTGCGGGCGCCATCAGGGCCAGACCAGCAGGCCGTGACCCAGCTGGATCTCCACCACCAGCAGGGCGATGAAGCCCAGCATGGCGGCGCGGCCGTTGAGCCGCTCGGTGTGGGTGTGGAAGCCCCAGCGGGGCAGCCGGCGCTGCGGCACGAGCGGGGTCTGGATCATGGCGCGAAAGCGGGAATGGAAACCGGGAACGGCACAGGCCACGGGTGGGTGCATCCGCTCAACGGCCACCCACCCATGCTGGCGCGGCAACTCACTCGTCGGTGAGCAGCCCCTCCTCCTGCAGACCCTCCAGGGCGGCGGGATCAGCGATCAGCTCCTCCTCGAGCCCCTCCTCGATCACCGGGCGGGTGAAGGCGGCCATGCCGCTGGCGGGGGTGGGGTCGATGCCATGGCGGCTACGGGTGGCCTCCAGGTCCTCATCGGAGGGATCGTCGAGCAGGGCACCGGCGTTGCTGGCGGCGGGAGCCGCGGGCATCTCCACGGTGTAGTCCGGGCGAAGGTTCTGCATCCGGCGGTAGCCACCGCCTTCCTCATCGAGGATGTCGGGATGGGGGCCCGCCTCGGCGCGCAGCTCCTCCTCGAAGCCGCTGAAGCCCGTACCGGCCGGGATCAGGCGACCGATGATCACGTTCTCCTTGAGACCGCGCAGCCAGTCGCTCTTGCCTTCGATGGCCGCTTCGGTGAGCACGCGGGTGGTCTCCTGGAAGGAGGCCGCCGAGATGAAGCTGTCGGTGTTGAGCGAGGCCTTGGTGATGCCCAGCAGCACCGGCGTGAAC
>JBJTHL010000147.1:0-2610 GCA_046094445.1 Vulcanococcus sp. | reverse complement strand
CCTTAAGATCATCCCCCTCAATCACTTCCTTGTCAAGAATCTTCTCGGAAATAGAGTCTAGTAATGGGCGATTGTGGTACAGGATCGCTAGCGCCCGTTCGTGGGCCCTGTCCACCAGGCCTCTTACCTCGCGGTCGATCGCCTGGGCGGTGGTGTCGCTGACCGCGCGTCTGGGATTGTTGGTGCCGCCGAGGAAGCGTCCGCCCCCCTGGCGGTCGTAGGCCAGCGGGCCGAGGGTGTCGCTCATCCCGTAGGTGCCCACCATCTGCTCGGCGATGTCGGTGGCGCGCTGCAGATCGTTGGCAGCCCCGGTGGTCACCTCGCCGAACACGATCTCTTCGGCACTGCGGCCGCCCAGCAGGGTGGCGATCTGACCTTCGAGATCCTCCTTGGAATTCAGGAAGCGCTCCTCTGTGGGCAGCTGGAGGGTGTAGCCGAGGGCCGCCATGCCGCGGGGCACGATCGAGATCTTGGCCACCTTGCTGCCGCCTGGCATCAGGTGCCCCACGATCGCGTGGCCCACCTCGTGGTAAGCCACGACCTTCTTCTCCTCCGGCTGCAGCACCCGGCTCTTCTTCTCCAGGCCCGCCACCACGCGCTCGATGGCCTCAGTGAGATCGCCCTGCTCCACCGACGTGCGGTTGGCGCGAGCAGCCAGCAGGGCCGCCTCGTTCACCAGGTTGGCCAGGTCGGCGCCGGCGAAACCGCTGGTGGCCTGGGCGATGCGGTCCAGGTCGACGCCGGGGGCCAGCTTCACCTTGCGGGCGTAGATGTCGAGGATCGTCTTGCGGCCGGAGAGGTCCGGGCGGTCCACCAGCACCTGGCGGTCGAAGCGGCCGGGTCGCAGCAGCGCCGCATCGAGGGTTTCCGGCTGGTTGGTGGCCGCCAGCACGATCACCGGCTTGTCCTTGGCGGCGAAACCATCCATCTCGGTGAGCAGCTGGTTCAGGGTCTGCTCGCGCTCGTCGTTGCCGCCGACAACGCCCATCGAGCCGGCGCGGCTCTTACCGATGGCATCGAGTTCGTCGATGAAGATGATGCAGGGAGCTTTCTTTTTCGCTTCTTCGAATAGATCGCGCACCCGGGCAGCGCCGGCGCCCACGAACAGCTCCACGAATTCGGAGCCGCTGATGATGAAGAACGGCACACCCGCTTCACCGGCCACAGCTTTGGAGAGCAGTGTCTTGCCGGTGCCGGGAGGGCCCACCAGCAGCACGCCTTTGGGAATCCGTGCTCCGATGGCCGCATACCGCTCGGGTGTTTTCAGGAAATCAACGATCTCGGTGAGTTCCTGCTTGGCCTCATCCACGCCGGCCACATCGGCGAAGGTCACGCGTGATTCCTCGTCGGGCACATACACCTTCGCCTTGCTCTTGGTGAAGCTCAGGGCCCCCTGGGCGCCGCCCATGGATCGGCGGGCGAAGAACTGCAGCACCAGGATGAAGATCAGCGGCGGCACCACCCAGCTCAGGGCCGTGGTGATGAAGCTCGGCTTCTGCGGCGGGGCCGCAGCGAACTCCACGCCGTGCTCCTCCAGCCGCTTCGGCAGATCCATGTCGAAGATCGGCGTGGTGGCCAGCACCGTGGGTGCCCCTTCGGCCGGTGGCTCCTTGAGCTCGTAGCGGATCTGTTCCTGGGTGATGTAGGCGCGGCGCACGTTGCCGTCGTCCACCTGACTCACGAACAGCGAATACGGCACCCGCGGCACCTGTTGCATGCCCTGGTTGGGCAGGAAGCTGCTGAACAGCAGCAGCACACCAACGCCGATCAGCACCAGGTTGATGATGCCGAAGCGCCTGTTCGGGGGCGTGTCGTCCTGGCGGATGGCCATGCAGCTCTGGCGTGGATAGGCCCAAACTAAGGGCCTCGCCTGGCCTGCGCGGGGGTGAGAACCGAACGGTTGACAGCTCCCCATGTGCGGCCGCTACGCCCTCACCACACCGATCGATCGGCTGCTGCCCCGCCTGGGCCGCCGCTTGCCCGATGCCCTGTTGCAGCACTACGCACCCCGACCGCTGATCCGCCCCGGTGAGCCGGTGCTGGTGCTTCGCCAGGAGCATGGCCGCAGCGCTGCGTCGCTGATGCTCTGGGGGCTGTTGCCGGAATGGAGCCGCGATCCGCTGGCGGCGGCGCGCCCCTTCAATGCCCGTAGCGAAACCGTGGGGGAGAAAGCCAGTTTCCGCGGCCCCTGGCGCCATCGCCGCTGCCTGCTGCCGGCCGATGGCTTCCTGGAGAAGGGTCGGTTGATCCGGCGCCGCGATCGCGCGCCCTTCTGGCTGGCGGGGCTGTGGGACCGCTGGATCGGCCCCGATGGCAGTGAGGTGGAGAGCTGCTGTGTGCTCACCACCGCCCCCAATGCTCTGGTGCGGCCGCTGCACGACCGCATGCCGGTGATCGTGGCCGATGGTCTGGAGGAGGCCTGGATGGCAGCGGTGGATGGTCCGGGGCTGCGGGCCCTGGAGCCGCTGATGGCGGGCTGGGATCCAGACGGCTGGGAGTTGGTGGAGCCCAGGCCGGCGAGCGGATCGCAGCAGCTGTCGCTGCTGGGTTGAGCCCATCCCACCGGCTCGTCACAATGCGGCCAGCACGGCGCCGCCATGGCTGATCAGA
>JBJTHL010000146.1:0-4514 GCA_046094445.1 Vulcanococcus sp. | reverse complement strand
CGCCTGGAGCCGCTGGTGCTGGGGCACAGCCGTCTGCTGGCGCTGCGCGATCAGCAGCGTCAGGCCCGTGAGCTGCTGCGGGAGCACCGCGGCGACCCGGAGATGGAGGCGCTTGCCAACGAGGAGCTGACCCTGCTCGATCAGGAGATCGCCGCCCTGGAGGAGCAGCTCACCCTGGCCCTGTTGCCGCGCGATCCCCGCGATGAGCGCAGCGTGATGCTCGAGATCCGTGCCGGCGCCGGTGGTGATGAGGCCGCGATCTGGGCCGGCGACCTGGCCCGGATGTATGAGCGCTACGCCCAGAGCGTGGGTTGGCGCGTGGAGCCCGTGAGCGCCTCGGAGGCCGAGCTGGGGGGGTACAAGGAACTGATCCTGGCGATCCGGGGTGAGGGGGTGTACAGCCAGCTCAAGTTCGAGGCCGGTGTGCACCGGGTGCAGCGGGTGCCCGCCACGGAATCTCAGGGCCGTGTGCACACCTCCACGGCCACGGTGGCGGTGATGCCGGAGGCCGATCCGGTGGAGGTGCAGATCGATCCGGGCGACCTGGAGATCAGCACCGCCCGTTCCGGCGGTGCCGGTGGCCAGAACGTGAACAAGGTGGAAACAGCGGTGGACCTGTTGCACAAGCCCACCGGCATCCGTGTGTTCTGCACCCAGGAGCGCTCGCAGCTGCAGAACCGCGAGCGGGCCATGGAGATCCTGCGGGCCAAGCTGTACGAGCGCGAGCTGGCGGCGGCCAACGCCGAGGAGCGCTCCGCACGCCTGGCCCAGGTAGGCACCGGCGATCGCAGCGAGAAGATCCGCACCTACAACGTGAAGGACAACCGCACCACCGATCACCGGCTGGGCCGCAACTTCTCCCTGGAACCTGTGCTGCAGGGGCAGCTGGCCGAGCTGATCGGCGCCTGCGTGTCGGCCGACCAGCGGCGCAAGCTGGAGCAGCTGGCGGAGCAGGCCGCCGGCACCGAAGGCTGACCGCTGCCGTTCAGGCCGCTTCCCAGCCGTGCACGTACTTGGCCCATTCGCGGTGCTGGCCGTTGGCCATCTGCCGTTGCGCTTCGAACAGCGGGCCGCTCAGGGGCCGGTGCGGTGGACGGGCCAGCACCATGCCGGCCTCCCGCGGGGTGCGATTGCCCTTGTGCACGTTGCAACGCAGGCAGGCGGTGGTGACGTTCTCCCAGCTGTGGTGACCGCCACGGCTGCGGGGGATCACGTGATCGATCGAGAGGCTGGTCCCGCTGCTGACGCCGCAGTACTGGCAGCGATGCCCGTCGCGGTGGAACAGGTTGCGGCGGGTGAGCGGCAGCGGCCGGAACGGTACCCGCACAAACTGGCGCAGTCGGATCACCGTGGGCCGTTGCAGCCCCGGGCGCAGCAGCAGGCCATCGGCGTGCTCCAGACCCTCAGCCTTGCCCTTGAGCAGCATCACCGTGGCGCGCCGCCAGCTGGTGACGTTCAGCGGCTCGTAGGAGGCATTGAGCACCAGAACCTGGCCCATGGCCGATCGGCTGCAGGGGAGGCCGGCGGCAAGCCTGGTGGCGGTCCACCGGATTGGCGGCATGCTAACGGCGGCAGCTGGATGCTTCAGCAGCTCCGCCTACCCTTTGCCGATGCCTGACGTCTCGCCCGTCGCCCCCCTCAGCGGACCTTCGGCTGAGCTGCGGCCCCACCCGCGCCAGCGGGCCTGGGTGGAGGTGAGTGGGGCGGCGATCCAGGCCAACGCCGCCGAGCTGTGCCGCCACCTGGCTCCGGGCTGCGCCCTGATGGCGGTGGTGAAGGCCGATGGCTACGGCCACGGTGCCGTGCCAGTGGCCCGGGCTGCCGCCGCCGGCGGGGCCAGTCGCTTCGGGGTGGCCACCCTGCAGGAGGGGGTGGAGCTGCGCCAGGCGGGGATTCAGCATCCGGTGCTCGTGCTGGGCAATCTCACCCAGCCGGAGGAGCTGCGCACCTGCCTGCACTGGCAGCTGATGCCCACCCTGAGCAGCATGCGTGAAGCCTTGCTCTGCCAGAACCTGGCCAGCGGCAGCGGGCGCCGGCTGGCGGTGCACCTCAAGCTCGACACGGGCATGGCCCGCCTCGGGGCCCCCTGGCAGGAGGGGCAGCGGCTGGTGGAGGCGATCAGCGGCCTGGAGGCGGTGCAGCTGGCGGGCTTGTACTCCCACCTGGCCGATGCCGACTCCCCCGGCACCGCTGAAGACCCGCTCACCCAGCAACAGCGCCAGCGCTTCGAGCAGGTGCTCAGCGGTCTGGGGGAGGCCGGGCTCGATCCCGGCTGCCGCCACCTGGCCAACTCCGCCGGCACCCTGCGCAGCCGGACCCTGCATTACGACCAGGTGCGGGTGGGCCTGGCCCTCTACGGCCACTCCCCCGCCGCCCACCTCGGCAGCACGGTTCAGCTGCAGCCGGCGATGGGTGTGCGGGCCCGCGTGAGCCTGATCCGGGAGGTGCCGGCGGGGGTGGGGGTGAGCTACGGCCACTGCTTCATCACCCAGCGCCCGTCGCGCCTGGCGGTGGTGGGCATCGGTTATGCCGATGGGGTGCCGCGTCTGTTGTCCAACCGCCTGGAGGTGCTGCACGGCGGCCGCCGTCTGCCCCAGGTGGGGGCGATCACCATGGATCAGCTGGTGCTCGATGCCACCGATGCCCCGGATCTGGAGGCCGGCGCTGTGGTGACGCTGCTGGGTGAGGAGGGCGGCCAGCGCATCGACCCCCGCCACTGGAGCGAGCCCTGCGGCACCATCCCCTGGGAGATCCTCTGTGGGTTCAAGCATCGGCTGCCGCGCCTGACGGAGCTGCCCGAGGGGGCCAGGGGCTGATAGGCTTCACGGGCCGCTGGAGAGGTGGCTGAGTGGTTGAAAGCGGCTCCCTGCTAAGGAGTTACAGGAGGCAACTTCTGTCGAGGGTTCGAATCCCTCCCTCTCCGTTGACCAGCTGACCATCCCACCAACCCCCGGCCGGGACCCCTGGCCGGGGGTTGGTGCGTTCAGCCCTGCAGCAGCCGGCACAGCTCCGGCAGCAGGGTCGCATCAGCGGCGCACTCCGGCCCTTCGCTGAAGACCACCAGCAGGAATGGGGCGCCATCGGCGGGCTCGCTGTAAGCAGCATCGTGGCGGGCCTGGCTCATCCAGCCGGCTTTGCTCCAGAGCTGCGCGTCCGGCGGCAGGCCGCCCCCCAGGAAGCCATCCACCTGGTTCTCGGGGTCGGCGGCCCGCTGGGCGGGATCCAGGCTGCGGGCCAGCAGCTCCTGCAGGCGCCGGTCGGCCGGGGGGGACACCATGGCCCCGGCCATCACCCCATGCAGCACCCGGGCCACCAGATCGGTGCTGAGGCGGTTGCGGTTCTGCAGGTGCTCCCCATACGACTGCCGCTCCCGGCCATAGGGGCCATCGCCCCAGGTTTTCTGGCAGGCGTTGCAGCCGTTCCATTCCGGCCACTGCAGCCCCGTGAACCAGCGGTTGATCAGCTGCCGTTGCCGGCTCCAGCGCTCGAAGGCCGGCGGCGGCAGCTCCGGGCCGCTGGCGGTGCCCGTGAGCAGATCCACCACCAGGCCGGTGGCGTCGTTGCTGGAGTCGCGGATCATGTCCGCCAGGGCCCGGCGCAGTTCGCTGCCGTCGGCGATCAGCTGGCGCTGCAGCCAGGCCTCTGCGGCCACGGCGTAGAGCAGCTTCACCACGCTGGCGGGGTAGCGGGGCTGATCGCCGCGCCAGCTGGCGCCGGCCACGGGCTCGAGCCAGAAACTGGCGGCATCGGCCGCACTGGCACCCCGTTGGCGCAGGGATGCGCTGTAGCGCAACCAGCTCACGGAGAGCTGGCGGCGCAGCTGGGGCCTGCCTTCGGCGGCCAGGGCGTCGATCGCCTGCTCCAGCCGTTGCTGCAGAACCCCGTCCGGGCAGTAGAACGCCATCGCCGCCGAAGGGGTCATGCAGACATTAGGCAGGTTGGCCGAGGGCACACCCCTGGCCCTGGAACTGGCTCAGCCCGGCAGCTGCTGGCGCCTCAGCGCCCCCCTGGATCTCTACAGCCACTGGCGCGGACCTGGCCTGGCCACCCAGGCGGCCGCCGGTCGCCGGCTGCAGGTGTTGGAGTCAGGTCCGCGCCTGCGGGTTCGGCTGCTGGAGGACGGCTATCCCGGCTGGGTGGATCCCCAGGCCCTGCTGGGCCATGCCTGGGCCTGCCGGCCCCCCGTCCTGCGCCTGCCCGATGCCACCGCTGTGGCTGCCGCCATTCCAGCGGTGCTGGCCTTCGCTGCAGCGGCCCGGCAGCGCCCCAACCGTTACCTCTGGGGCGGCAGCCTCGGCCCGGATTACGACTGCTCCGGTTTCATTCAGGCCGCCTTTGCTGCCGCCGGGGTGTGGATCCCGCGCGATGCCTACCAGCAGGAGCGCTTCTGCCAGCCGGTGGCGGTGGCGCCCGGCGTGTACAGCCTGCTGCGTCCGGGCGATCTGATCTTTTTCGGTCGTCCCCAGCGGTGCACCCACGTGGGCTTGTATCTCGGTGCCGGCCGCTATCTGCAC
>JBJTHL010000145.1:0-5710 GCA_046094445.1 Vulcanococcus sp. | reverse complement strand
CGGTTGGCCCCCAGCTGCTCCTTCCAATGGGCCAGCCAACCGGCCGTACGGGCGATGGCGAAGATCGGCGTGAACAGGTCTTCGGGGATGCCCAGCTTGCGGTACACCAGGCCGGAGTAGAAGTCCACGTTGGGGTAGATGCCCTTGGGGCCCAGCCGCTCGGCGGCGGCTTGCTCGAGCTCACGGGCCAGGTCGTAGAGCGGGTCGTGGCCGAACTGATCGAACAGCTGCTCCGCCAGCTTCTGCAGGATCACCGCCCGCGGATCCTTCACCTTGTATTCGCGGTGGCCGAAGCCCATGATTTTCTGCTTCTCGGCGATGGCCCGATCCAGCCAGGGGCGCACCTGGTCGGCCGTGCCGATGCTTTCGAGCATGGTGAGGACGTCCTCGTTGGCACCGCCGTGCAGGGGGCCGGCCAGGGTGCCCACCGCCGAGGCCACCACGGCATAGGGATCGGTGAGGGTGCTGGCCGTGACCCGGGCGCTGAAGGTGCTGGCGTTGAGGCTGTGCTCGGCGTGCAGGATCAGGCAGGCATCGAAGATGCGGGCGGCCAGGGGATCGGGCTCCCGCTCGGTGAGCATGTAGAGGAAATTGGCCGCGTAGGGCAGGTCGTCGCGCGGCTGGATCGGATCCTGGCCTTTGCGGATCAGCTGGAACGCCGCCACCATCGTGGGGATCTTGGCGATCAGGCGGATCACCGCTGAATAGATATATTCGGGGTTGTCGAGGGCGCGGCGGGAATAGAAGAGGCCGAGGGAGGCGGCGCTGGCCTGCAGGGCATCCATCGGATGCCCTTGGGAGGGAAAACACTTCATCATGTCGCGGATGCGGAAGCTCACCCGCCGGTGCATCTGCACCTCCTGCTCGAACTCCGCCAGCTGCTCGGCATCCGGCAGCTCGCCCCAGATCAGGAGGTACGCGGTTTCCAGGAACGTGCTCCGGGCCGCCAGCTCATCCACCAGGTAGCCGCGGTAGCTGAGCAGGCCCTTCTGGCCATCGATGTCGCACACGGCCGACTGGGTGGCCGGCACCCCCTCCAGCCCCGGCCGGTAGACCGGCGCAGCAGCGGCTGCCTGGCTTGCCTCAACCACCATCGCTTCGGGCCTTCAGCTCAGTGAGCGCAACCTAAGGCCGGCCCTCACGCCCCTTTGGTGACGTCAGCCACCGGATCGGGATCGCCGCTGCGGCCCCCCACCAGCAGGCGCGGCGGCAGCAGCAGCGCCAGCTGCGCACTGCCAAGCAGACTGCCCTGAGGCAGGGTGGGCCAGCGCAGCACCGCCACACCGGCCTTCTAGAGCTGCAGGGCCTGGGGGGCCTGGGCCATCGGCACGCCGATCAGCAGCGCCGCCAGGGTGCTGAGGTCGGGCTCATGGCCCACCAGGGCCAGACGCCGCCAGCCAGGCCGGGGCGAAAGCGGCCCCAGCCAGCGCTCCAGCAGGGGCAGGGGATCGGACTGGGGTGCCAGGGCAACCGCCAGCTCCAGCTCCGGCGCCAGCCCCCAGGCCACGGCGAGTTCCGCCGTCTGCCGGGCGCGCACCAGCGGACTGCTGAGCACGAGATCACAGCCAAACTCCATCGCCACCAGGCGCTGGATCACCCGGGCGGCGCGATCGCGGCCCACGGGTGTAAGGCTGCGCTGGGCATCGTCGTGTGCGGCCTCGCGGTCCTCGGCGATGCCATGGCGCAGCAGCAGCAGTTCCGGCTTACGAGCCACCATGGATCAGGCTCCCAGGGCCAGCCGGCCGCGCAGGTGCAGGCTGCGCCCCTGGCCCGGCTCCGGATCGGGCTCCGGCTCCAGGCTGAGGGCCGCCCCCTCCACCACCGGCGTGAGGGGCGTGCTGGCCAGGGTGTTCAGCAGGCCCCAGGGACGCCAGCTGCCCAGCAACTGCCGGGCGATCGGGCCATCCATCGCCCACTGGAACGGGGCCTCGGGGGTGGCCAGCTGCTCGAGCTGCTGCAGGCGTTCCGCGGGGGGGCGGCGGCCCTCATGCTGCTGTTGCACCACCGCCAGGCCCTGGCCCCACCAGGCCCAGCCCGCCTCCACGGCGCGGGCGCCGGCCAGCTCGGCCTGCAACTGATCGGGGTTGCCCTTGGCGGGCCGCGCCTGCAGCCGGGTCCACACCTGCAGGGCCTGGCCACGGCTCTCCAGGGGGCTGCCGCTGTAGCCCTGGGCCGCCAGGCTGTCCTGCAGGGCTTCGGCGCTGGGGCTGGTGGTGGCGGTACCCAGCAACCAGCCCTCGGGCTGTTGCGCCCAGAGCAGGGGGCCGTCGTCGGCGGCAGCCACCAGGGCTGGCAATGGCCCGCCGGCCTGGGCGATCAGCGGCTCCAGCAGTGGCGCCAGCAGGCTCTGCCAGGGATTCTGCGCAGACGATGCCGCCAACAGCTGGGCCGGCCGGCTCAGCAGGGCCAGGCTGGCCGCCGGCGCCTTCAACGCCTGCATCAGGCGTTCCCCATCGGCAACGGCCAGCGGTGGCAGGGGATCGCGCACCTGCAGCAGGGCATCGAGCTGCAGGCTGCGGCCGCTGGGCTGCAGGGCGGCCACCAGCTCCTGGGCTGGGCCGGGGTCGCGCAGACCCAGCCAGCTGCGCATCGCCTCGGGCCTGGCCGTGAGCAGGGCCACACCCGCGCCCAGCCGCTGCACGGCCTGGGCCAGGGCGGGGCTGGCGGCCTGGTTGAGCTCATCGATCTGCGACACATCCAGGGCCTGCTCCAGCACCCCACGGCCCGACCCGATCAGCACCAGGTCGTCGTTGATCAGGGCCGTGGCCAGGGGCTGGGGCTGCTGACCCAGCAGCGCACCCCGGCCACTGATCAGGCCCATGCCGCGGTAGCTGCTGATCTGCAGGTCGGTACCGGCCAGGCTGCGGGTCTGCCAGAAGCGCTGCAGGAAGCGGCGGGCGCCATCGCTGTCGCGACTGCGCAGGGCCAGCACCCAGCCGGGAGGGGCGTCGTCGTCGACCGGGGTGATCAGGGCCAGGCTGCTCTCGCGGCCCAGCCAGGGGGCCAGCTCGGAGCGGTAATCGAGGCCAGCGGCGGCAAAGGCCCCATCCCGCAGGCGATCGAGGGCAGCGGCGGCCTGCCCCCGCTGCCGCGGCGGCGCCACAGCGCGGGCGTAGGCGGCGGGCTGCTCGGGAGCCACCAGCCAGTGGAGGCTGAGGGGGGCCGTACGCGGCACAAAGCGGGCCGCCAATGGGATCTGCAGGGGCTGGCGCTGCAACGCCAACGGGCCCCGCTGCCACAGCAGCCACCAGGCCAGCACACCGGAGCTGACCAGGGCAAAGGCCGCCGCCAGCACAACCGCCAGGAAGGGGCGGGCCTTCATGGGCCGCATGCACGAGTTGTCCCATCTTTGTATGGGGCCCGACCTTTGGCATCGGAGCCGGGGGGATCAGAGCCGGCCCGGCGAGGCCAGTAAGGTGCCGCCATGGCCACCCCCCGCAGCCTCAGCGCCCGTGAGCTCAAGGCCCGCCTGGAGGCGGGCGAGCCGCTGCAGCTGGTGGATGTGCGAGAACCCATGGAACTGGAGCTGGCGGCGCTGCACTGCCCGGTGCTGCACCTGCCCTTGAGCCGCTCCCAAGACTGGCTGGACAACCTGGAGAGCCAGCTGGATCGCGACCGCGACGTGGTGGTGCTCTGCCATGCCGGTGTGCGCAGCTGGCAGTTCGCCTGCTGGCTGATGGAGGCGCAGGGCTATGGGCAGGTGTGGAACCTGCACGGCGGCATCGATGCCTGGAGCGTGGAAGCCGATCCCACGGTGCCGCGTTACTGAACGTGCCGCGTGACTGAGCGGCTCCATTCCTGATGTGCCCCGGGACTGAGCGGCTCCATTCCTGATCTGCCCCGGGACTGGCCGGGCGTGATCCAGCTCGCGGGCTCGCATCCCTAACATCACGGACACCCTCCGCCCACCCGCCGGTGCAGCCCCTGCCACGCCGCCAGCAGGAGGTGCTGCAGGCCACGGTGCGCCACTACGTGGACACCACCGAACCGGTGGGCAGCGGCACCCTGGTGCGGCGCTTCGGCCTGCAGGCCAGCCCGGCCACAGTGCGTTCAGCCATGGGTGCCCTGGAGCAACGCGGGCTGCTCATGCAGCCGCACACCTCCGCCGGCCGGGTGCCGAGTGCCCTCGGCTATCGCCATTTCGTGGACTGGCTGCTGCCCGCCCCCGGGGCCGTAGCGGGCCAGCTGGAGCGCGAGCTGATGGGCCTGAGCCTGCAGTGGGCGGCCCTGGACGACCTGCTGCACCATCTGGCGCGGCGCCTGGCGGATCTCACCGGCCTGCTGAGTGTGATCACCAGGCCGCAGCGCGACCACACCACGCTGCAAACGCTGCGGCTGGTGGCCACTGGCGATCGTCTGCTGGTGTTCCTGGTGGAGAACGCCGCGGCGGCCAGCAGCCTCAATCTGCGCCTGCCCCTGGCCGCCCTGGAGGAGCTGCCGGCACTGGAGCGCTGGGCCGGCGAGCAGCTTGCCGGCGGCGGGCGCCTGAACTGGGCCCAGCTGCCACCCCATCTGCAGTGCAGCGGTGCCCTGCTGCGGCAGGGCCTGAACAGCCATGCCCAGGCGGCCCGCGCCGGAGCGGTCACGGTGGGGCTCAGCGGGCTGCTGCGCCAACCGGAATTCCAACGCGGTCAGGAGCTGGCGCCCCTGCTGCAGCTGGTGGAACAGCAACCGGAAACCGTGCTGCAGAGCGCAGCCGTTGAAGCCCGGGAGCGCAACGGGGTGTGGATCGGCGCGGAACATCCCGACCCGGCCCTGCACCGCTGCGCGGTGGTGCAGGCCAGCTACGCCACCGCCGCCGGCGAACGGGGGCAGGTGGCGCTGGTGGGGCCGATGCGGATGGCCTATGCCACCAGCCGGGCTGCGGTGCGGGCGGTGGCGACCAGCCTGGAGCGGCTGCTCAGCTGATTCAGCCCCCCAGCGCGCTGCCCAGCCGATCCGCCACGGTGTTCACGTCCTTGTCGCCGCGGCCGGACAGGTTCACCACCACCTCGGTGCCGGGGGCGAGGGTGGGGCAGAGCTTGTCGAGCCAGGCGAAGGCGTGGGCTGTCTCCAGGGCCGGGATGATGCCTTCGAGGCGGCAGAGCAGCTGCAGGGCGTCGAGCGCCTCGGCATCGGTGACGGCGCCGTATTCAGCGCGGCCGATGGTCTTCAGATAGCTGTGCTCCGGGCCAACGCCTGGATAGTCGAGGCCGGCGCTGATCGAGTGGGCCTCCTGCACCTGGCCCTCGCTGTCCTGCAGCAGCAGGCTCATGGCGCCGTGCAGCACCCCCACGCGCCCCTCGGTGATCGTGGCGGCATGGCGGCCGGTGGCGACGCCATCGCCGGCGGCCTCCACCCCGATCAGGCGCACGGCGGTGTCGGGCACAAAGGGGTGGAACAGGCCCATGGCGTTGGAGCCGCCGCCCACGCAGGCCACCAGCACATCCGGGTTGCGGCCGAAGGCCTCGTGGCACTGGCGCTTGGTTTCCTCACCGATCACGGCGTGGAAGTCGCGCACCAGCATCGGGAAGGGGTGCGGACCCGCCACCGATCCCAGGATGTAGTGGGTGGTCTCCACGTTGGTGACCCAGTCGCGGATGGCTTCGCTGGTGGCGTCCTTGAGGGTGGCGGTGCCGGCGGTCACGGGCTGCACGGTGGCCCCCAACAGGCGCATGCGGAACACGTTGAGGGCCTGGCGGCGCATGTCCTCGGCGCCCATGTACACCAC
>JBJTHL010000144.1:0-11079 GCA_046094445.1 Vulcanococcus sp. | reverse complement strand
CAGGTGGGTGTGGGCCGCACCGGCTGCCTGTGGGGCTACCAGAAGCTGGGGGTGGAGCCCGATGCCTTCACCCTGGCCAAAGGTCTGGGCGGTGGTGTGCCGATCGGGGCCCTGTGCGTGAAGGCCGGAGCCGACCATCTGCGGCCCGGCGAACACGCCAGCACCTTCGGCGGCAACCCGCTGGCCTGCCGTGCCGGCCTCACCGTGGCCGAGGAGCTCTCTCGCCGCCAGCTGCCGGCCCATGTGGCAGCCATGGGGGAGCTACTGCAGCAGCAGCTGGCGCAACTGGCGGCACGCCATCCGGCCCTGGCCGAGGGGGCCCGCGGCTGGGGGCTGCTGCAGGGCCTGGTGCTGCGGGCCGAAGGACCGGCGGCGATCGACGTGGTGCGGGCGGCCATGGAGGAAGGGTTGCTGCTGGTGCCGGCCGGCACCAACGTGGTGCGCTTCGTGCCGCCACTCACGATCAAGCCCCGCCACATCCGCGAGGCGGTGAAGCGGCTGGAGCGAGCCCTGTTGGCGTGTCAGGTTCAGACCCTTTCGGCGACCTGATCGCCCCCTTCAGCCGCCGGGGTGTCGACCTGGGGCTGGAGCGGCTGCAGGCAGCCCTGGCGGCGTTGGGCCATCCCGAGCGGTGCTTTGCGGCGGTGCAGGTGGCCGGCACCAACGGCAAGGGCTCGATCAGCACGATGGTGGAGCGCATCGCCAGCGCCGCCGGCCTCCGCTGCGGCCTCTACACCTCACCCCACCTGCTCAGCTGGTGCGAGCGCATCCGCCTGCCGGAGGGGTTGATCGCTGAGGCGGAGCTGCGCCGCCTGCTGCAGGCGTTGCAGCCCGTGGGCCTGCGCCACAACCTCACCCCGTTCGAGCTGATCACGGCGGCCGCCTTCCAGGCCTTCGCCGAGGCCGGCGTGCAGCTGGCGGTGCTGGAGGTGGGGCTGGGGGGACGCCTGGATGCCACCACCGTGCACCCGGATCGCCAGGTGCTCGCCCTGGCCAGCATCGGCATGGACCACACCGAACACCTGGGCCCCACCCTGGCGGCCATCGCCGGCGAAAAGGCCGGGGTGCTGCACCCGGGGGGCGTGGCCGTGAGCGGCCCGCAGGCGCCGGAGGTGGCCGCGGTGCTGGCGCGGGAGGCGGCAGCCCGGCGCTGCCCGCTGCGTTGGGTGGAGCCCCTGGCCCCAGCCGCAGCCGGTGGCCCCCAGCTGGGCCTGGCGGGCGATCTGCAACGCCACAACGGCGCCGTGGCCGCCGCCGCCGCCCGTGCCCTGGCGGAGCGGGGCTGGCCCATCGATGACGCCGCCATCAGCCGCGGCCTGGCCAGCGCCCGCTGGCCGGGGCGGCTGGAGCCACGCCGCTTCCAGGGCCGGCCGCTGCTGCTGGACGGCGCCCACAACCCACCGGCGGCCGAGGCCCTGCGCCACGAGCTCAACCGCCTGGATGCCCAGGCGGCAGCGCCCGGGCCGCGCCGCTGGTTGATCGGCATCCAGCGCCACAAGCAGGCACCGGAGCTGCTGCAGGCGCTGCTGCGCCCCGGCGATGCCGTGCGGGTGTGCCCGTTGCCGGAGCACAGCAGCTGGAGCGCCGCCGAGCTGCAGGTCGCCCTCGGGCCGAACACCGCCGGCATCCACCTGGCAGACGCCAGCGGCGCCCCCGCCGTGGATCTGGGCTGGCTGGTGGCCTCGGCCGGCCTGCCGGTGGCCTGCGGCTCGCTCTATCTGGTGGCCCAGCTGCTGCCCCATCTGGATGCCGCCCCTACGGAGCCAACGGCGACAGACTGACGGCACCCACCGTCTGCGCGCCATGCCCCGCCGCCCTCTCCCCTGGCTCGCCGGCCTGCTGCTGGGCATCGGCAGCGCCGCCCTGCTGTGGCTGGCCCCAGCGGCCCACGCCCTCGATACCGCCGCCGGTGTGGGCCTGCAGGATCGCGCTCTGTTTCAGGACACGGTGGACTACACCCTCACCAACCAGAGCGGCAAGGACTTCTCCGGCCAACAGCTGGTGAACACCTCCTTCGCCGGCGCCGTCGGCAAGGGGGCCAGCTTCGCTGGGGCCAACCTGCATGGGGCGATCCTCACCCAAGGGGCCTTTCCGCAGGCGGATTTCAGCGGCGCTGATCTCTCCGATGCCCTGATGGATCGCACCGACATGAGCCACACCAACCTGCGCGGTGCCGTGCTGGTGGGGGTGATCGCCTCCGGCGGCAACTTCACTGGCGCCGACATCACCGATGCGGATTTCACGGAGGCCCTGCTGGATCGCGTGGATCAGCGCCTGCTCTGCGCCAGCGCCAGCGGCACCAACCCGATCACCGGCGCCGACACCCGCGCCAGCCTCGGCTGCTAGCGCTCCAGCCAGCCCCGCAGCTTGCCGGGATTCAGCAGGCCGGCCGGGTCGTAGGCCGCCTTGGCCGCCACCTGATCGCTGTCCACCACGCCGAGGCCGCCATCCTCCACGCTGATCACGTGGGGATTGAACAGGATGCAGCCCAGGGCGCGCGCCTGCTCGATCAGCTGCTGCAGGGCCTCGCGCCCGCGCCAGCGCACCAGCGGCAGGCTGGCCAGCCGCTGTTCGCCCATGCTGCGCACGGCCTCCAGGTGCCAGAGCAGGTCGGCGCCCCAGCGCTCGCGCAGCGCCGCCAGGGCCGGTCCCTCCGGCCGCGGCAGCAACAGCTGCAGGTAGGTGAATCCGGCATCGCGGCCGCGCACATGCAGGGTGGTGTGGTTCCAGCTGAGCTCCCGCAGGGGGATGCCGCGGCTCTGACCCGGGGGGCACTGCCCCCGCTCCTCCCCACCCAGCTCCGGCAGCCAGCTGTGGAGCAGGGGCAGAGCGTCGAGGGCGGCCAGCAGCAGCAGGCGATGGCCACGGCCGTCAGCCGGCGGACAACCCTGGGGCCAGGGCAGCTGGGCCGCCACCGGCGCCTCCAGCAGGCAGAGCTCCTGCAGCAGCAGGGCCGCCGCCGGCAGCTGCTGGGCCGCCATCAGGGCCGCCTCCCAGTGGGCGAACTCCAGCACCAGCTGCTGCCAGGGCACCGCCGCGGCGCTGGCCATGGTGAGCGTGGTGAGGATGCCATTGCAGCCGTAGGCGTGGTTGAGCGGCCGGGCCGCGGCGGCATCGAGGCGCAGCAGCCGCGGCTCGGGCTCCACGGTCACCAGCTCCAGGCCCAGCAGATGGCCGGGATCGCGCAGAAAGCCCCAGCGCAGTGAACCGATGCCGCCGGAGCCACCGGCCACGTAGCCCCCCAGGCTGGCGCTGCGCACGGTGCTGGGCAGCAACCGCGGCTCGCGGCCATGGGCCTGCAGCTGTTGCTCGAGATCCGCCAGCAGCAGCCCCGGCTCCGCCCGGAACACCCCCGTGGCGGCATCGAGCTCCAGCAGGCGGTTGCAGCCGCTCAGATCCAGCACCAGGCCACCCGCCAGCGGCACGCACTGGCCGTAATTGCCGGTGCCGGCACCGCGCAGGGTGAGGCTCACCCCGTGGCGCGCGCAGGCGGCCGCCACGGCCGGCACCCGTTGGCGGTCGCTGAGCCGCACGCCGATCTGGGCCCGCCGCCCCTGCAGCAGCGGCTGCAGCACCGGCGAATACATAAACGCATCGGCCGAGAGTCCGTCGAGCTCACCGGCGCTGCGCAGGGGCTCCAGGCCGGCGGCCCGCAGGTCCGCCGCCAGGGCCTCCAGCTGGGCCGCCGTGGCCGGCGCGGGCAGGGGCGCGGGCAATGCCGCAGGCAACAGCTCCGGTGCCATCGATTCAGGCCTGGGCAGGTGAGGCCCCCAGGTTGGCAAGCCGTGGGTCGGGCTGCTGCCCCTCGGGTGGCTCCAGCCAGCGCCCGGCGCGGAGCACCCGCCGCTGGGGGCTGCGGGCCAGCAGCTCGCTCCAGCTGGAGGCCGCCAGCAGCAGCAGATCAGCTGGAGCGCCGGGGCGCAGCACGCCATCCCAGGGCAGGGCCAGCAGCCGCGCCGGCACGCTGCTGAAGGGCATCAGGCCCTGGCGTTGCCAGGGGGCCAGCTGCAGGGCCGGCAGCGTCAGCCGCAGCAGTTCGATCGGATCGAAGTCGCCCCCGGGATACCAGGGGTCCTGCACGTTGTCACCGCCGATCGCCACCGCCACACCCTCCTGCTGCAGCAGCGCCAGCGGCGCCAGGGGCCGCTGCAGCGGTGAGCAGCCCGGGCGGCGACCCAGCAGCCAGAGGTTGGTGCTCGGCAGCGCCACCACCGCCACACCCCGCAGCGCCAGGCCCGCCGCCAACCGCCGCTGGGCCGCGGCCGGCAGCAGCGCCAGGCTGCTGCAGTGGCTGCAGGTGATCGGCACCGTCACCGGTGTGCGCCGCAGCTCCGCCAGCAGCAGCTGCAGGCCGCGGCCGGGCTGGTCGTCGGCCTCATCGATGTGCAGATCGATGCCGCAGCCCAGGCGCTCCGCCAGCCGCAGCAGCGCCCGCAGGGCCATGCGCTGGCCGTAGCTCTCGGCAAACGGCGGCCCGGGTGGCTGCTGCTGCCGGGTTGCTGGGTGGCGTGCTCGGGCCGCCAGCGCCTCACCAGCGGGGGTGTCCCAGTAGGCGATGGGCACCATGGCCACCAGCTGCAGCTCCACCCGGCCGCGCCAGCGCCGCTGCAGATCCAACAGCGCATCCCAGCTGGGGCGCTCCTGGGGGCCACCGCTGTCCACATGGCTGCGGCTCGCCCGCAGGCCATAGCGCCAGGCCTGCTGCAGCGCCCGCTCACCGCGCTCCAGCACCAGGGCCTCGCTGCGCGCGGCGGCTTCCCGCTGGTTGGCCTGAAGGGCCCCCAGCATCGACCCCTCCCCGTTGGCGAACCCCGGCCAGCTGAAGGCCTTATCCAGGTGGGCGTGGGGTTCCACCAGCGGCGGCAGGGCCAGTGGCAGGGGCGCCGCAGCGGCGGCCGGGGGCAGGGGCGCGATGGCGGCCAGCTGCCCGCCCTGCAGGCTGAACTCCACGGCCAACAGCCCCTCGGCATCGCCACAGGGCAGGGGCGCACCGCCCGCCAGGGCGGCGGGCTCCAGCAGGGCCCGCGGCACCCGCACCGCCAGGCGGCTGGGCCCCATCAGCGCTCCTGCAGCCCGTGATCGCCGCGGGCCTGCAGCAGCTTCAGCTGGCCGGCCACCGCCAGGGTGAAGGCACGCACCCGCGGCAGGGTGATCCCAGGCAGCAGCGGCTGGCCGCCCAGCTCGGTCACGTACAGGCTGAACAGGCCCGCGTCGTAGCGGCGGGTGGCGACGGCCGCCAAGCGGCCGAGCACCCCGCGCTGGCTGCGCACCAAGGCCGGGCAGTCGCGCACCAGCAGGTGCACCGTGAGCGGCAGACCGCTGTCGCGGCAGAGCTCGGGCGCCAGCCACTCCACCAGCTGCTCCCCGGCGAAGGCTTCGAACTCCGCGGGGCTGGGATTGGTGAGGGCCAGAGCCGCTGCGGCCGCCGCCAGCGGCAGGATCCAGAGCAAACGCTGGAGGGGCGCGGGGCAGGGCATGGGGGCCGGCAATGGCCTTGATAGGATGCCTTGGCTCGCGGCGGGCGTAGCCAAGTGGTTAAGGCACCGGATTGTGGTTCCGGCATTCGGGGGTTCAAGTCCCCTCGCTCGCCCCTTCAACAGAACCCCTGGCGTTGCTGAAACGTCAGGGGTTTTTTCTTGGTTCAGAGGCTGATCCGGCCTCAGGGCGCTGCCGCGGCGGGGAGGCCGATCTGCAGCGCCGCCAGCAGCCGTTCCGGCCCATGGCGCACCGGATCCACGCAGGGCAGGCCGATGCGCTGCTCCAGCTGTTCCGCCTGCCGTTGCGCCGCCTCCGGCTCCAGCAGAGCGGTGTTCAGGGCGATGGCCCGCACCCGTGGTCGCAGGCCATCGGGCCGTGCCAGGGCGGCCACGGCCTCATTGGCGGCGATCAGCTCCGGCAGCGGTGGCACCGCCACCACTGCGGCACCCGGCCGGGTGCGCACCTGGCTCTGGCCGGCGCGGTGCACCAGCAGCAGATCCGTGGGCTGGCTGCCGCGGAGCAACGGCAGGGTGGCGGTGGAGCCCGGGTGGGCCAGGGAGCCCTGCCCCTCCACCAGCAGCAGGGCCTCCGGCCCGGCCCCCTCGGCCGCCTGCAGCACGGCGGCCTCCACCGCGCCGGCGGCGTAGTCCACCCGCACCGCATCGAGGGCCACACCATGGCCGCTGATCAGGATCCCCGCCTGGCCGGTGCCCACGAAGCGGGCATCGAGGCCGTGGCCGCGGGCGGCAGCCTGCAGCGCCAGGCAGGCGCTCATCTTGCCCACCGCCATATCGGACCCCACCGCCAGCACCCGCCGGCAGGGCAGCGCAGCGGCGCGGGCGGTGGCCACCTCCAGCCCCGGCGGCTCCCGGCGCAGATCCCAGATCCACTGCCCCGGCGCCAGGGGCACGGCGGCGAACTCCGGATCCTCCGCCAGGTGGCTGTGCAGCCCGCTGGCCAGGCTGAGGCCGGCCCGCAAACCCGTGAGCACGTCGGTCCGCATCTCCGCCGGCAGGCGGCCGCCGGAGGGGGCGAGGCCCACCACCGCCACCGCCGGCCCATAGGCCAGGGCCGCCGCCATGTCGGCCACCACCGGCACCGGCCTGTCAATGCCGGTGAGGGCCTGCAGATCCTCCCCGGCGTGGGCGGGATCGATCACGGCCACGATCGGGCCCTGGCGGAAGCGCAGCATCGCCAGGCCGGTCTTGCCGGAGAGGTTGTCGCTGCCGCCGTGCAGCAGCAGCACCACCGGGGCCTCAGGGCTGAGCATCAAGGGAACTCCAGGGATGGCGCCGCCAGCGCCAGCGGTTGCGCCCCCAGGCCCGGCTGCGGCGCCGGCCGCAACACATCGCCCTGGCGCGGCGGGCCGGCGAAGGGATCGTCGAGCAGGTTGAGATGGCTGTCGAGGTCGGGCCACAGCACCAGCGGCAGCAGCTGGGCAGCAGCGCTGTTGAGCAGACCGCCATCGGAGTAGCAACCGAGCATCACCCCCAGCCCCAGCCGCCGGGCGGTGCGGGCCATCAACAGCCCTTCGCTGAGGCCGCCACATTTCACCAGCTTGATGTTGATGCCCTCCACGTGCGGGGCCAGGCGCAGCAGATCGACCAGATCCCAGCAGCTCTCATCGGCGATCAGCGGGATCGGCGCCAGCCCCTTCAGAGCCGCGAAACCAGCCGTGTCCGCCGCGGCATCCGCGCTGGGCGCCAGGGGCTGCTCCACCAGCACCACCCCCTGCTGCGCCAGCCAGGGGATCATCGCGGCGGCCGTCGCCAGGTCCCAACCGCCGTTGGCATCCACCTGCAGCTCATCGCCGGGCCGCAGGGCCTCGCGCACCGCCAGCACCAGGGCCCGGTCGTGCTCGGCCCCGTCGGGACTGCCCAGCTTGAGCTTGATGCGGGTGGCCGGCAGCTGCAGCCGCCAGCGCTCGAGCCGCGCCAGCACCGCCGCGGGCTCCCCCAACCCGAGGGTCACGCTGGTGGCGACACACGCTCCCGGATCCAGGCCCCAGAGCCGGTGAAGCGGTTGCCCCAGCCGCTGGCCCCACCAGTCGTGCAGGGCCAGATCGAGGCCGCAGCGGGCCGGGGGGCTCAAGGGCGCCAGCAGCGGCTCCAACGCCTGCAGCGGTTGCGGCGCCAGCGGCTCCAACCGCGGCGCCAGGGCCTCCAGCTCGGCGGCGATGGCCTCTGTGGCGTACTGGCGGTGGCCGGTGTCGAAGCCACCGGTCTCGCCCCGGCCGATCACGCCGCCGTGCTCCAGCTCCACCAGCAGATGGTCCACAGCGCTGGTGGTGCCGCGGCTGATGGCCAGCGGCACAGCCTTGGTGAGCGGGAAGCGATGCAGGCTCAGGCGCATCCGGGCTGGGGCATCGCCGCAGGTGGCGGCGCTGGAGGCACCCTTCAAGCTGGCATGGATCAGCCGCTGCGTCAGGTGAACGGTGCCGACAGCAGGTAGCGATTCACACAGCTGCCCGCCCCGCCGGCCCTGCAGGGTCGCGGCTTCCGTCCTCTTCCCCTATGCCCACCGCCACCCAGGCCAGTGCCATCCAGGAGCTGCTCCAGGATCTGCACCAGCGCCTGGCCGGATGCAAGGACGGCGCCGTGGCGGATTACATCCCGGAACTGGCCAAGGCCTGCCCTGATGCGTTCGGCATCGTCGTGGCCATTGCCGATGGTCGCATCTATGCGGTGGGCGACACCGATCAGCCCTTCACCATCCAATCGATCTCGAAACCCTTTGCCTACGGTCTCGCGTTGCAGCGGCTGTCGGTCGAGCACATGCAGCGCAAGGTGGGCGTGGAGCCTTCCGGAGAGGCCTTCAACGCCATCAGCCTCGATCCGGCCACAGGCATCCCGCGCAACCCAATGATCAACGCTGGGGCCATCGCCACCTCGGCCCAGATCCAGCAGTTCGCCGGTGATCAAGCCGAGGCCGAGCTGATGGGCTACTTCTCTGCCCTGGCAGGCCGGCCCCTGACGATTGACCAGAATGTCTATGCCTCCGAGCGCGACACGGGGCATCGCAATCGGGCCATCAGCCATCTGCTGCGCAACTTCGATGTGATCGAGGGGGATGTAGAGCCCGGCCTCGATCTCTATTTCCGCCAGTGTTCCATCCGCGTCACCTGTCGTGATCTGGGGGTGATGGCCGCCACCCTCGCCTGTCAGGGGCGCAATCCGCTCACCGGCGAGCGACCGCTGGATGCGGCGGTCACCGTGCAGATGCTCAGCCTGATGGGCACCTGCGGCATGTACGACTTCGCCGGCCAGTGGCTGCACGATGTAGGAATGCCAGCGAAGAGCGGTGTGGGAGGTGGCGTGCTGGCGGTGGTACCCGGCCAGTTCGGCATCGCCACCTATTCGCCTCCGCTCGACAGCTTCGGCAACAGCGTGCGCGGCGTGGCGGCTTGCCGGGAGCTATCGCGCAGCCTTGGGCTTCATCTCTACAACCGCAATCCCTCCGATCGCAGCGCCATCAGCCGCTCCTACACCGGCAATCACTGCCAATCGCGACGTTGGCGACCCAACCGGGAGGTGCTGCTGCTGCGCGATCACGGCCAGAGCCTGCGGGTCTTGCATGTGCAGGGCCGCCTTGATTTCTTCGCCACCGAGCAACTGCTGGCGACCCTGGAGGCCATGGCGACCACCACCCGGATCGTGGTGCTCGATCTCCATCAGGTGCAGGAGGTCACACCCCAGGCTCGCGGGATGCTGCAGGAGGGCCTCGGCTGCCTGCTGCGCCGTGACATCGCCCTCGTGCTCTCCCGCGGCCAGCATCTGGCACAGCCGCTGATTCCGACCACTGAGAGCGACGCTCCCTGCCATCGTGTCGAGGATTTCGATGTGGCCATGGAGTTGGCCGAATCTCTGCTCCTGGCTGCCGTTGTCCCGCCGGAGTCCGTACCACCTGAGACGTCTGCCTCAGTGCTGCAGGCTCTGGCACCCACGGCGCGGCAGCGGCTGGAGACCCTGCTCCAGCTGCGACACGTCCGTGCCGGCGAGGCGGTGATCGAGCGGGGCCAGGACGGCGCAGCGATGTTTTTCGTGCAGTCGGGCCGATTCACCACGTCGGTGAGCGTGGACCTGGGGGGCGAAGCACGCCGCTGGTCGCGGGTGGCCTCCTTCACCGCAGGCATGTGCTTTGGCGAGATCAGCTTTCTGAATGGTCAGCCCCGCTCCGCCGATGTCAGGGCGGATGAGGACAGCCAGTGCCTGGTGCTCGAGCGCGCCGATTTCGACAAGCTCTGCCGGGAGGATCCCGAAACGGCCATCGCGCTGTTGCTGATGCTGTCCGGTGAGCTCGGCTCCCGTCTGGTGCGTACCAGCAGTCAGCTGGCGGTGATGGAGCATCTCTGAACGCCGCATCGGCCGTGAGGGCGATGCCTGAGACTGGTGGCATGACCGGTTCCACTCTGCGTTCAACCCCTGCCACCGCAGCGCCTGGCGGCGGTCCGGATCAGGGCCGCGGCAGCTACTGGATCACCACCTTCGGCTGCCAGATGAACAAGGCCGATTCCGAGCGCATGGCCGGAATCCTGGAATCCATGGGCTACAGCGCGGCGGCGGCTGAACTGGAGGCCGATCTGGTGCTCTACAACACCTGCACGATCCGCGATAACGCCGAGCAGAAGGTGTACAGCTATCTGGGCCGCCAGGCCCAGCGCAAACGCGTCAACCCCCACCTCACCCTGGTGGTGGCCGGCTGCGTGGCCCAGCAGGAGGGCGAATCACTGCTGCGGCGGGTGCCGGAGCTGGATCTGGTGATGGGCCCCCAGCACGCCAACCGCCTCGATGTGCTGCTGGCCCAGGTGGAGCAGGGCCAGCAGGTGGTGGCCACCGAGGAGCACCACATCCTCGAGGACATCACCACCGCCCGCCGCGACAGCAGCATCTGCGGCTGGGTGAACGTGATCTACGGCTGCAACGAGCGCTGCACCTACTGCGTGGTGCCCTCGGTGCGGGGCCAGGAGCAATCGCGCCTGCCGGAGGCCATCCGCCTGGAGATGGAGGGGCTGGCCGCCCAGGGGTTCAAGGAGATCACCCTGCTGGGTCAGAACATCGATGCCTACGGGCGCGATCTGCCGGGCATCACGCCGGAGGGGCGCCGCCAGCACACCCTCACCGATCTGCTGCACCACGTCCACGACGTGGAGGGCCTGGAGCGGATCCGCTTCGCCACCAGCCACCCGCGCTACTTCACCGAGCGGCTGATCGAGGCCTGTGCCGATCTGGCCAAGGTGTGCGAGCACTTCCACATCCCCTTCCAGAGCGGCGACGACGACGTGCTCAAGGCGATGGCCCGCGGCTACACGGTGGATCGCTACCGCCGCATCATCATGCGCATCCGCGAGCGCATGCCCGACGCCGCGATCAGCGCCGATGTGATCGTGGCCTTCCCCGGTGAAACCGACGCCCAATACCGCCGCACCCTCGATCTGATCGAGGAGATCGGCTTCGATCAGGTGAACACCGCCGCCTACTCGCCGCGCCCCAACACCCCCGCCGCCGACTGGCCGAACCAGCTGAGCGAGGCGGTGAAGGTGGAGCGCCTGCAGGAGCTCAACGCCCTGGTGGAGCGCAAGGCCCGCGAACGCAGCGCCCGCTA
>JBJTHL010000143.1:0-9682 GCA_046094445.1 Vulcanococcus sp. | reverse complement strand
GGTTCCCTTCCTGGTGACCTGTTCGGGCGGTCTCAGCAACGCCTGCTCCGCTCCAGCTCCTGTGCCGGCAACCTTGATCACATCACCATCAGGATCTCTGAACCAGTCTGTTGTTCCCAGCTCCGAACTTCAACAGGTGGTTCAGGTGGTGACGGCCCTCACACTCACCACCTCGCCCGGTTTCACGATCACCAGCACCGCGGAGTCCACGCTCAACGCCACTGCACCCGTGGCCTCGGCGACGGGATCCTCCACCACAGCCGCTGCCTCGCAGCAGCCTGCCACCACGGTGGAAACCGTCAACACCTCGGCGACGGGTTCTGTGGTGACCGGCATGCTGGAGGGGCCGGGGTTATCCGTGGGCCTCGACCTGTCGCAGTCGTTTGAGGTTCAGCCGGCGGCAGGCACGGAGCCGACCAGTGGCTCCGGCACGTCCTCCACCAGTTCTGGAGCCACCCCGCCTACCAGCGAGTCGGCTCCTGCGGCGTCAACCGCTTCCGAGCCGTCCACAACAGCAGAGTCCAAGCCTGAGGCTCAGACCTCTGGCACAGCGTCCACCGTGGCGTCAGCGCCTGCTGCCTCACCCGCAGCCCCGCTGGTGAGCGTTGTGCCTGCTGAGCAGGCGGTGCCGGCGATGGCCAGCGCGGATGAGAGCATGGCCAGCCAGACCATGGAGGGTCTGCGGGCCCCGGATCTCGCGGGACGCTCCAGCCCCGATCCCGCTCAGCTGCAGGGGGGGATGCAGGCTGCCAGGCGCCGTTTTAGCGGACAGCCGGCAGGTGATGCCGGCCCCCGCAGTAGCCGCTTGGAGGCCGATCCCTGGTTGTTGGCCGCCACCACCACGGACCTGCCCCGGGCTGTGTTGCCGCCGGCCTTCATCCGCGCCGCTTACAACCCAGCTGTTCTCCACATTAGCTTCACGCCGGCGGAGGGTAAAACCGTCAGCAAGGGAGCCGATGCGTTCCTCGACATCACCCTGGTTCCCCCGTCGGGTCCGGTGGAGGGTCGCCGGGTCGAGGTGGCCTCTCAGGACTTCGGCGCCCAGCTTCGCCAGCTCTACGCCCAGTTGTCCCGTCAGGACCCACCCGACATCGGCAATCCCGCGTCGCCCTCTCGCCGCCTGCACCAGCTCCTTCTCAGTGGCATCGCCCCGCTCCTCGAGCGCCACCGCATCACCAGCCTGCTGATCGCTGCGGATCGCGGCCTGCAGGCGGTGCCCTTTGCGGCCCTCTCCGATGGCGTGCGCTTCTTCGGTGATCAGTACGCCTTTTCGTTGACGCCTTCCCTGGCGCTGACCGATCTCAGCCTCAGTGAGGGTGGTGGTGATCGGCTGCTGGCGCTGGGTGCCTCCCAGTTCGATGGTCTGGCGCCTCTGCCGTTGGTGCCCCAGGAGCTGGAGCGGGTGGGCGTTGCCGCCCGGAAGGATCGCTACCTCAACCGCGACTTCACCCCCGCCACGCTTCTGGAGGCGGCCGCTGATCCCCGTTACAGCGAGGTGCATGTGGCCACCCATGCCGAATTCAAACCGGGGGGGCCAGCCCGGTCGCAACTCTTTTCCGGCACGGGACCGATCAGCATGGATCAGCTGGCCAGCCTGCGCCGGCAGCGCAAAGGCAACCCTCTCGATCTGATCGTGTTCAGCGCCTGCCGCACGGCCATCGGCGATCCCGACAGTGAGCTGGGTTTTGCCGGGCTGGCGCTGCAGGCCGGTGCTCGCAGCGCCATCGGCACGCTGTGGTACGTCGACGATGTGGTGACCTCCGCCTACTTCGTGCAGATGTATCGGTATCTCGGTCAGAACATGCCCAAAGCCGAAGCGTTGCAGCTCACGCGTCAGGCCTTCATTCGCGGCCTCGTGCGTCTGCAGGGACGTGATGTGCTGGGCCCCGATGGTTCTGTCCTGCTCAGCAATCTCAATGGCAGTCAGCAGCGCCGGGTCGCGGAGGGGCTGGCCAATCCCTTCTTCTGGGCTGGCATCGAACTGCTGGGTTCGCCCTGGTGAGCCTCAGCGCACGCCGAGACCAGCAAACAACTGCCGCATCGTGGCAATCAAGCCGCTGGTGCGCACCCGCGCGGCGGCATCGCTGAGGCGCTCCAGCTCCTGCTGGCGGGCGCTGGCCAGTTCCCCCAGCCGCTCCAGTAGCTGCGGATGCGCTTCGAGCAGGGTGGCCAGATCCTGCCGCTCCACCTCAAGTAGCAGGCTCTCACCGCAACTGCGCACATCGGCGTTGCGGGGGGCATCGGTGAGCAGTGTCATCTCGCCGAACATGGCAGGTGCCTCCAGCAGGGCCACGTTCTCCCCGGCGCGCGACACCTCCACCATCCCTTCCACCACCTGATAGAGGCAGTCGCCGCGTTCGCCCTCTTTCACCACCGTTTCCCCCGGCCCGAAGCGCAGGCAGCGGGTGAGTGGGGCGAGGGTGGCGAGCTGGCTGGCGCTCAGCCCTGAGAACAGTGGATTCGCCCCCAGCAGTTCAGCGCGCCGTTCCGGGCGCTGCCATGAGCGGTCTGGATCCGCTGCAGAGGCTGCTGGATCCTGTCGGTGCAGTTCCAGCACAGGAAACGGGATACGCCGGTCTTCGCGGCTCAGGGCGTACCAGATCTGTTGCAGCAGCGCCCCACGCAGCCGGAACTGGGCCCCATCTCCTGATTCCGCCTGGAAGGCCAGCAGCTCGTACTCCACGGCGCTCTCGGCGAAACGGTTGATCCACACCCGGGGGGGCGGTTCGGCGAGCACCGCAGGATGGTTGTGCAGCACCTCCTGCAGCAGCTGCAGGGCCTGAGCGGGTGGATGGCTGTAATCAAGCCCCAGGGTGAAGCGATGCCCGACCGGCTCGCCAGCACGGAAGCGGCGCACGGCACGGGCCACCGCCTGGCTGTTGGGCACCACCACCTCGGCCCCATCCACGGTGCTGAGCACGGTGTTCATCAGCCTCACCGACTCCACACGGCCGCGGACGTCGCCCAGATCGATCCAATCACCTTCGCGGAAGTTGGCACCGATCTGCATCGATACGCCCCCCAGAAGATCTTTCAGGGTTTCCTGGGCCGCCAGGCCGATCACGGCCGTGAGGACGGCTGAGGTGGTGACCAGCCCCACCAGGTTCACCCCGGCCCCCTGAAGGCTCAGCACCACCAGCAGCGCGCCAATCGCCAGGCTGAGCAGATCGCGCAGGATGCGGGGCATGGCTCGGCCGATGCCAAGCGAGGCAGGCAGCTCGAGCACCAGCCAGACGCCTAGCACCAGAAGCGCCAGGCTGCTGACCAGACCATCCAGCAGCCCCACCAGGCGGCCGGGGGCGGCTGGCAGCAGGCTCGCCAGGGGATCACCGATCACCGCGATCAAGAGTGCCGCCAGCGGCAACCGCCAGGGTGGCAGAGGCAGGCCTTGGCCCCGCATCCAGCGTCGCAGAGCCCACAGGGCTGCGATCAGCAGCAGGCTGCAGAGGATCTGCCCGGGCAGGCGCATGGCGTCGGCATGCTGTGGTTGTCATCCTGAGGCTTCAGCCGCCCATCCGCCATGCCGTCGATCGCCTCGGGGCTTGAGCTGTTTCTGCTGCTGGCCATGGGCCATTTCGTGGCGGATTTCGGCCTCCAGAACGATCGGATGGCGGTGGAGAAATGTCCCGGTAAGGATGTGACCCTGCCGTGGCAGTGGTGGCTGGCCTCCCACGCTGCGATCCATGGGTTTGTCGTGGCGGTGCTCACCGCCAGCCCCCTGCTTGGCCTGGCGGAATGGCTGGTACACGGACTGGTGGATTTCGCCAAGTGCCGCAAGCGCTATGGCCTGCGCACCGACCAGACCCTGCATTTGTTGTCGAAGCTGGTTTGGGCCGCACTGGCCATCACCTGCCTGCGTTGAGCCGTTGCCGGATGGCCTGCCTACCGCCAGCCTGAGGGCCTCGCCCATCGCTGGGGTTCGCCGTGTATCCCGCTCGTCTGCTGCTGGCCCTGGCCCTGCTGCTGGAGGCATGGCCTGCTGTGGCTCAGCCCAACCTGCGCACCACCTTCCCCGGGCGCCGCGTGGGCGGCGGCACCCGCGGCGAGTGCACGGCACGGGTGCTGGCCCACCTGGTGCCGGGTACCAGCGTGTTCGCTCCCGGCCCAGCTGCGCTGGTGGGCTTGCTGGAGGGGCCCACCGCCAACCCCCGGCCGATCACCATCAGCTTCCGCCAGGCCAACGCCGCCGGCAGCAGCGATTCGGCCCAGGCCCTGCAGCTGCGGCGGGAGCTGCCCGTTTCCACAGCGGGGGTCACGCTGCTGAAGGTGCCGCTCAAGGGGGCCACGGTCTGGGAGTCGGTGTATCGCTGTGAGGAGGCATCGGCGGCCAGCACGGATCCGCTGAATTTCGTCACCAGCGCCGCGCCACCGGCGGTGACACTGCTGCTGCTCGACGGCACGTCGGCCGATACCGCTCTGCAGGCCCGCCTGGCTCAGCTCAAGACGGCTTGCGGTGCCACGGTGACGCGCCAGCAGCTCGCCAGCAGCTTCGATCTGACGGACGTGATCACGGCCGACTGGCCGGAGCAGCTGCCGGTGCGCTGCCTGTTCTGAGCCGTTCGCCGTCGCTGCTGCCGATCAGCTCCGACACTTGCAGCGGCTCCAGGCGGCCTTTCACCTGCAGCGAACCCCACGGCTGCCACTGCAGATCCGGCGCGTCATAGAGCTCGCGTGTGGCAGATGACACCAGCACCCGGCAGAGGTTGCTCTGGCGCTGCTTGTCGATGCTCTCCAGCCGCGATGCGCAATTCACGGCATCGCCGATCACGGCATACTCCAGCCGCTCGCTGCTGCCCATCGATCCAGCCAGCACCAGGCCGGAGTGCACGCCGATGCGCATCCGCATGGCTGGCAGCCCTTCCTCCCGCAGTTCGCGGTTGAGTTGCTCCAAGGCATTCTGGATGTCCAGAGCGGCCTCGAGGGCGGCCTGGGCATCCTGGGAGCGGCCCGGGCTAAGGGGAGCGCCGAACACCGCCAGCAGGCCGTCGCCGGTGAACTTGTTCACCATGCCGCCCCGGGCCGTGACGGCCGGCACCAACAGGGCCATGCCGCGGTTCAGCCAGTTCAGCAACTCCGCTGGGCTGAAGCGTTCGGACACCGTGGTGAAGTTGCAGGTGTCGGAGAACAGCACCGTCACCGGCAACTGGCGGCCCTCGAAGCGGCCATCGCGCAGCAGATTGTCGCGCTGCTCCCACAGCTGCTGCGCCACCGCCGGTGAGGTGGTCTGGCCCAGCAGCCGCTGGAACTGCTGGCGCTGCAGCTGACTCACCAGGCCGCGCCGCAGCCAGCCCACCACGGCCATCGCCAGCACCGACAGCAGTGGCAGCGCGATCCCCAGCCACACCCCACCGAACCACAGCAGCGCCCAGCCGCCACCCGCCAGCAGCAGCAGCAGGCCGATCACGCTCAGGGCGCTGCTGCGCAGGTTGGCGAAGCTGCTGCCCAACACCACCCCCGCCAGCAGCGCCGCCAGCTCCAGGGCCGCATCCACACTGCCGCTGGCGGTGGTCACCGCCCAGTGGCTGTTGGCGGGATGGGCCAGCAGGGCCGCCGTGCGCGTGGCATGCAGCTCCACCCCCGGCATCAACAGGGCGCTGCTTCCCTGGCTGAAGCGGCTCTGGGGGATCTCGAACAGATCCTTGAGGGAGCGGGCCGTGCTGCCGATCAGCACAATGCGGTGATGCAGCAGCGGGCGCAGGGCCGCCGGGGTGCGCTCCGTGATCTGCCGCAAGCTCAGGCTGCTGAAGCTGCCCGGCTGCAGGAAGGGCAGCATTCGCTGAAAGCCGGCGGCATCGAGCTTGTGGTAACCGCCGGATTCAGGCCCGAGCCAGGGGGCACGGCTCAGGGTGCTGGCGGGATCCTCCAGCTGCCGCCGCCAGCCGCGGTCTCCCCGGGCCCGTTCCACCAATCGCAGGGGCAGGGCCACGGTGCGGCTGTCCTGGCCGGCCACGTGCACCAGATCGCGACGCACTACCCCGTCGGTATCCAGCACCAGGTCGTTGAAGGCCTGCTGCTTCGGCGGTGTGCCCTGCACCGGGGCGATGGCCTCGGCTGCGTTGAAAATGGCGATCAGGCGCGGTTCACGGCGCACCAGCTGGCGCAGGCAGTCGCGCCGGGTGCCCACGCCGCGGTCGCGGTAGAGGTCGAGGCCGATGGCGCTGGCGCCGCTGGCCGCCGCCTGCTCAATGGCCCCACAGAGCACCGCATCGTCGATCGGCCAGCCGAAGTGGGCGATGTCCCCCTCGTCGATGCCGACGATCGTGATGGGCGTCTGGCGGGCCGAGGCAGCCGGCCGCAGGCTGGTGACGCTGTCGTAGAGCAGCAGGTCGAGCGATTCGGTGATGCCGCTGTGCAACAGGCCGGCCAGCACCAGGGCGGCTCCGCCGTAGGGGGCCGACAGGGTGAGCAGCTGGCGAAGCTGTAGGCCCCGGGGTGTCTCCATGCACTGGCGGGTCTGTTGTGACTGAGCTGCCATCTCCATACCGTACGGGGATTGCCTGCGGGATGCTTCCGATGTCACTGCTGTCTTCGGAGACGGCTCTCACCGAGTTGCTGGGGATCGCCGCCGCCATCAGTGAAGCGGGCGAACTGCGCAGCCTGCTGCAGCGCATTCTGCGCAGTGCCCGCGCGCTCACCATGGCGGATGCCGGCAGCATCTTTCTGCTGGAACAGGATCAGCTCTGGTTTGGGGTCTCCCAGAACGCAAGCCTGGATGCCCAAAGCGCGACGGTGCATCAGGACAGCATTGAGGGCGTCGTCGGGGACATTCGTCTGCCGATTACCCCCGAACGGCTGGTGGGCTGGTGTGCTCTCAAGGGCGACGTGCTCAATCTCGCGGATGTGGATCAGATCGATGCGGCAGCGCCGTATCGCTTCGATGACAGCCTCGACCGCCAGCTCGGCTATCGCAGCGTGTCGATCCTCACGCTGCCGTTGCGGAGTCAGGGCGGTCCGATCGTGGGGGTTTTGCAACTGATCAACCGCAAGCGTGATGCGGCGGCTGTACTCACGCCTGAAACGGCCCGCAGCCTCACGCAGCCGTTTTCAGCGTTTGATCAGAACCTGATGGAGGGCTTTGCTGCGCTGGCGGCGGTGTGTGTGCAGCGCACCCAGTTGCTGGAGGGGCAGGATCGGCTGATTGAAGCGATCATCGCCCTGCTGGCGGGTGCCATTGATGCCAAGAGCCCGTACACCGGCGGGCACTGTGAACGGGTGCCGGAGCTGGCGATGCTGCTGGCCCAGGCTGCGGAGACCTGCCAGGAGGGGCCGCTGGCATCCTTCGCCTTCGGCAGTCCTGAGGCCTGGCGTGAGTTCCGCATCGGCGCCTGGCTGCACGACTGCGGCAAGGTGACCACCCCGGAGTTCGTGGTGGATAAGGCCACGAAGCTGGAGGGCAACGTGAATCGGATCCATGAGATCCGCACCCGCTTTGAAGTGCTGCTGCGCGATGCCCGCATCGCGCGGCTGGAGGGCCTGTTGGCCGGCGGTGACCCCTCGGCACTGGATCAGCGGCTCGCACAGCGGGAGGCGGAGCTGCAGCAGCAGTTCGCCTGCATCGCCCACTGCAATCTGGGGGCGGAGTTCGTGGATCCAGCCCAGCTGGAGCGCCTGCGCCAGATCGGTGCACAGCCCTGGCAGCGCCACTTCGACGACAGCCTCGGCCTGGCCTGGGAGGAACACCAGCGCCGCCGCGCCCATGCACCGGCCAGCGATGTGCTGCCGGCCCGCGAAACCCTGCTGGCCGATCAGCCCTGGCACCGCATCCCGCGGCGCGCCCACGAGTGGCCCGATCCCAGCCTCGGCTTTCAGATGGATGTGCCGGCTGATGTCGTGAATCAAGGCGAGCTGCACAATCTGGCGGTGAGCCGCGGCACGCTCACCGCCGAGGAGCGCTTCCGGATCAACGATCACATCGTGCAGACGATCGTGATGCTGGAGCGTCTGCCCTTTCCGCCCCATCTGGCTCGTGTGCCCGAGTACGCCGGTACCCATCACGAAACCTTGAAGGGTGATGGCTATCCACGCCGGCTGTCGGCCTCCCAGCTATCGGTGCCGGCGCGGATCATGGCCATTGCCGACATCTTTGAGGCGCTCACCGCCGCCGATCGTCCCTACAAGAAGGCCAAGACCCTCTCCGAGTCGCTGACGATTCTTGCTGGATTCCGTGATCGCGGACAGATCGATCCGGATCTGTTCGCCCTGTTCCTCATCAGTGGCGTCTACCGCACCTACGCCGAGCGTTTTCTCAAGCCTGAGCAGATCGATGATGTGGATCTCACCCTGTTGCTCCAGTCGCCGCTGAGCTGAGGCCCTACCCCTGCAGATAGGTCGTCTGCCGCAGGCTGGTCTCCAGGTGATCCATCAGGCGGCGGGCGTCGCTGATCTTGAGATCGCCGCGTTGGATGGCGCTTTCGCTGGCGAGGCGCAGGCGCTCCAGCAGCAGCTCGGGGTCGTGCTCCATCGCCTCCAGCACCTCGGCGTTGGTGTTGCCGCGCACCACGTGATCCACGCGGTAGCCGCCACCGTCCGCCAGGCGGATGTGCACGGCGTTGGTGCTGCCGAACAGGTTGTGCAGGTTGCCCATCACCTCCTGATAGGCACCGCCGAGGAACAGGCCGATCCAGTAGGGATCCCCCTCTCGCAGCTCGTGCAGTTCCAGCAGCGGCTTGGCCTGGCCATCGCCGATGAAGCGGGCCAGTTTGCCGTCGGAATCGCAGGTGAGATCGGCGAAGTGGCCGAGCCGGGTGGGCTGTTCATGCAGCCTGTGAATCGGCATCACCGGGAACAGTTGCTCGATCGCCCAGGTGTCCGGCGCTGAGCGGAACACCGAGAGATTGGCGTAGTAGGTGCCCGCCAGGGCCGCCGCCAGGGCCCGCAGGTCGTCCGGGATGGGGCCGCCGCCTGCGGCTCCGGGCAGCCGCGCCACGATCGCCTCGGCGCAGGCCCAGGTGAGCTGCTCGGCCAGGGCCCGCTGCGGCAGGCTCAGATACCCCAGCCGGAAGGCGGCGAGGGCGTCGTCCTTGAACTTGATGGCGTCGTTCCAGGCTTCCTGCAGGCGCGAGGTGTCAGAACGATCGTCGCTGCTGGTGAGGCCCGCCAGGGTGTCGCGCAGGTTGCGCACCACCAGCGGTTCCCCCTCGGCGGCCGGTGGGATGGCGGCGGCGGTGCCGTCGTGGCCCAGCACCCCACCGCAGCCCAGCACGTCGAACACCAGCACCGAGAAGTGGCTGGCGATGGCGCGGCCGCTCTCGCTCACCAGGGTTGGCACGCGCACTCCGTGGGGGTCGCAGCACTCGCGCACGGTGGCCACCACATCGTTGGCGTAGTTCTGCAGGGAGTAGTTGGTGGAGGCTGCCGTGGCGGTGCGGCTGCCGTCGTAGTCGATGCCCAGGCCGCCGCCCACATCGAGAAACCCCATCGGCGCCCCGAGCCGGGTGAGCTCCCCGTAGATCTGACCCGCCTCCTGCAGGGCGTCCTTGAGCACGGCGATGTCGTTGATCTGGCTGCCGACATGGAAGTGCAGCAGGCGCAGGTCCTCGAGCAGATCCGCCTGGCGCAGGGCCTCGACGGTGGCCAGCAGATCGGGGATCGAGAGGCCGAATTTGGCCTTGTCGCCCACGGAGCTGCCCCAGCGGCCGCTGCTGCGGCTGGAGAGCTTGGCGCGGATGCCGATGAACGGTGC
>JBJTHL010000142.1:0-9321 GCA_046094445.1 Vulcanococcus sp. | reverse complement strand
GCCACCCACTACCCGGCGGCCTGGCTGCGCCAGGAGCTGCAGGCGCTGGCCGCCGATCCCGCCAGCGCCCGCAGCAACCGCCTCAGCCTGCTGCTGGCCAACCGCGACCTGCCCGCCACCCGCACGGTGACCCATGTGATGTGGGCGATGTTCGGCCTGGTGCCGGCCGGTGCCACCCAGGCCCCCCATCGCCACCAATCGGTGGCCCTGGATCTGATCATCGATTGCCAGCCCGGCTGCTACACACTCGTGGGCACCGAACTCAACCCAGATGGCAGCATCCGCAACCCCCAGCGGATCGACTGGCAGGCCGGCGGCGCCTTCATCACACCCCCGGGCCACTGGCATGCCCATGTGAACGCCAGCGGCCACACCGCCTGGCTACTGCCGATTCAGGATGCCGGCCTGCAGACCTACCTACGCAGCCTCGACATCCGCTTCGCGGGCTGAGGCGCAGAGGCACCGCCCCTGTTCATGCCGCTCAACCAAGGCGGTAAACGCCGGGCCTTCCAGGGTTTCCTGCTCGATCAGCAGGTTCACCAGCTCATCCATCAGATCGCGGCGGGGCTCCAGCAGGGCTACCGCCTGCTGCAGAGCCTCGCGGGCCAGCTGCTGCACCTGGGCGTCGATGCGGTTGCCGGTTTCGCGGGAGTAATGGGGTTCGGAGCGCAGCCAATCGCGGCCGAGAAACACCTCGGCGCCATCGCCCTCGAGGGCCACCGGCCCCAGGCTTGAGAAGCCATAGCGGGTCACCATCTCGCGGCTGATGCGGCTCACCAGTTCCAGATCACCCTGGGCCCCCTGAGTGATCTCGCTGGGGCCGAACACCACAAGCTCGGCGGCGCGACCGCCCATGGCCACCACCATGCGGGCCTGCAGGTAGGCCCTGCTGATCAGGCCCGAATCCAGCACCTCCTCATCGGGCATCGTGCGGGCGAAGCCACCCACGCCACCGGCCCGGGGCAGCAGGGTCACCTTGTCGAGCCGATCCGCCGCTGGCAGCAGGGTGGTGATCAGGGCGTGGCCAATCTCGTGATACGCAATCAGGCGTTTCTTGGCGCTGTCCTGCAGCGGCGCCGCCGTGAGCCCCATGGTGATCCGCTCCAGGGCATCGCTGAGGGCCTGGTTGTCGATGGTGCTGCGCTCACGCCGGGCCGTGAGGATCGCGGCCTCATTGAGCAGGTTGGAGAGATCGGCTCCGGCAAACCCTGGGGTGCGGCTGGCCCAGTCCGACAGGCACACCTCCGCATCCAGCGGGCGGCTGCGGGCGTGGACCGCCAGGATCGCTTCTCGACCCTGGCGGTCGGGCAGATCCACCGTGATGCGCCGATCGAAACGGCCCGGGCGCAGCAGCGCCGCATCCAGCACATCCGGGCGGTTGGTCGCTGCCAGCAGGATCACGCCGGAGTTATCGGCAAAACCGTCCATCTCGGTGAGCAGCTGATTCAGCGTCTGCTCCCGTTCGTCGTTGCCGCCGCCGATGCCGGCGCCCCGCTGACGGCCCACCGCGTCGATCTCATCGATGAACACAATGCAGGGGGCCTTCTCCTTGGCACGGCGAAACAGATCGCGCACGCGGCTGGCCCCCACGCCCACAAACAGCTCCACGAACTCCGAGGCGGCCATGGAGAAGAAGGGCACACCCGCTTCACCGGCGATCGCCTTGGCCAGCAGCGTCTTGCCGGTGCCGGGCGGTCCCACCAGCAGCACCCCCTTGGGAATCTTGGCCCCCACGGCTGTGAAGCGCTCCGGCTGCTTGAGGAAGGTGACCACCTCCTGCAGCTCCTCCTTGGCCTCATTGATCCCGGCCACATCCTCAAAACGCACCGGCACCGCCGCCTGGGCTTCCACCACCCGCGCCTGGCTGCGACCGAAGCCGATCGCCCGATTGGCTACCTGGGCCGAACGGCGGATCAACAGGGCAAGCCCCCCCCGCAACCGCAGCAGCAGCAGGCCGTTGGCCACCAGACTGGCGGTGGCCTCGTCCTTGCGGTCGTCGCGCACGCTCAGGGGAATGCGGGCGGCCTGGGCCGTGCGCAGCAACACCTGATCGTTGTTGAACACGGGCACCTCAACCCGCCGCCCATCGGCGTAGGTGACGCTCACCTGACGCTGGGCCATCGACAGCTCCAGGTTTTTGATGCGATCGGCACCCTGGCCCTGACGTAGCTGCTGCAGCAGTTGGCTGTAACTGGGGGCCGGGGCCCGGCTCAGCCCCAGCTCCCGCAGCAGGGATTGGGGACGATCAGGGGGACGGGTGGTCTGCGGTTGGCGAGGGGTGGATTCGGCCTGGCCCACCGCCGACTCGGAGACGCTGGAGGGACCCGTGGAAAGGCTGTTGCTCACAGGGCTCAACCGGTGCAATGAGCTTAGCGATTTGACGAAAGGCAGGGCGGCAACAGAAGATCTTGGTTTGGTTGATAACGAGCGGGATGGCTGTTCCCAAGAAGAAAACGTCCAAGGGCAAGCGCAACCAGCGCCATGCCACCTGGAAGGGCAAGGCCGCCGTCGCCGCCCAGAAGGCTCTCTCCATCGGCAAGGCTGTGCTCAGCGGCCGCGCCCAGGGCTTCGTTTACCCCGTGAGCGAGGAGCAGGACGACGAGGCCTGAGCCTCCCGTTCCAACACCGCTGAGACGGCGCCGCCAGGGCCCTCCCGGATCGGGCGGCGGCGGCCGTCCAGCACGCGGATCCAACGGGCCTGCTGCAACAGGGGCCGCTGGTACAGCGGCGGTGGCAGCGATTGCAAGGTGGACGCCACCAGGTTGTCCAGAGCTGCACCCCCAAGCCAGCCGCCACCCCGTCGGCGCTGCTGCGCCTCGGCCTGGAAGCGCCAGCGGCGGGGGTGCTGCCAGCTGCGGGGCCAGAGCAGCAGCAGCGTGTCAATCTCCTGCCAGAGAGGCACATAGGCCTCCAGAGCGCTGTTGCACCGGCGCACCCAGCTGCAGGCCGCCGGACTGATGTCCAGCTGCGCCAGGCCCTGCTCCAGGGTGTCGGCCGGCAGCGGCTGGCACCCCACCAACCAGCCCTCCAGCAACAGCGCAGCAGCGCTCCCCTGCCAGTCGGCGCAGCGGTCGCCCTCGCCGTGCTGCAGGGTTTTGTTGAAACGGGGCAGGTTCATCGGCGCCAGCGGCCCCCCGGGCTGCTGCCGCCAGCGGCGGATCGGCTGGAGCAGCGCCTGCGGATCGTGACTGCCGGGCGGCACGCGGCTGACACAGAAGGGGTTGCCCGCCATCCGCCGCTGCCGCTCCGGCCAGGGCCAGTAGGCATCATCGATCGAGGCCACCGCCAGCTGCACTCCGGCGGCGGCGAAGCTCCCCTGCAACCGGCTGGCCAGGGTGCTTTTGCCGGCACCCACCGGGCCATTGAGGGCCAGCAGCGGCCGGCGGCCACGGGCGATCAGCGCCTGGCACTCCGCCAGCAGCCACGTCTCCAGCTCCGGTGCATCGCTCACGAGCCCAGCTTGAAGGCCTCCAGCACCACCGCGTACACCAGGCCGACGCGCAGGTTGTCGAGCAGCAGCCAGCCCAGGGCTGGCCGATCCCCCGCCAGACCCGTGCGCAGCCGCACCGTGAACTCGATCGCGAGCACCAGCAACAACACCACCAATGGGCGGTTGTTGCTGCGCTCCAACCACAGGGTTGTCCCGTTCTGGCCGGCGTAGAAGCCCAGCAGCAGGGCCAGCAGCAGCAGGCTGCGGCGGCGCCAGCTGCCGCGAAAGCCAGGGAACAGCCCTGCCGTCAGTCGGCGCTGGGCCTGCTCGAAGCGGGTGGCTTGCAGGGGTGGCGGGCTCATCCGCGCGGCAGCAGCTGCTGCACATACGACAGCGTGACCAGGCCCTGCGGGCAAGCCGGGCCCGCCAGCACCGCACAGGGCTGCTGCAGCTCACCGAGATGGGTGAGCTGGGCGGCTGCGGCGCTGAAGGCGCTGGCCGGCTCGTGGGCGCTGGAAGCGCTGCGGGTCACCAGCACCGCCAGGCCGGCGCCACAGGCGGCGGCCAGCCCAGGGCCCGAATCCTCGATCGCCAGCACCTGCGCCGGATCGAGGCCCAGGCGATCGAGGGCCTGGCGATAGGCCTCGGGGTCCGGCTTCTTCCGGGCCACGTCCTCCCCGCAGATCCAGAGCGGCAGAACCCGCTCAGCCTCCGGCAGCAAGCGCTGCAGCAGGGCCGCCACCGCCACCCGTCCGCTGGTGGTCACAATCGCCTGGCGCAGCCCGGCGCCGGCCGCCTCCGCCATCAACCGCGCCACCCCCGGTCGTAGCTGCAGCTCGCCGGCCGCCACCAGGGCGCTGTAGTGGCGCTGCTTGGCGGCCTGCAACGCCTCCACCCGCTCCTCCGCAACCGGTGCCGCCTCCACCTGCTCCAGAAAGTGGCGGATCCGCTCGCGGCCCCCGCTGATGCGCAGCAGCTCCAGATACTGCGGCGGATCCCAGCACCAGGGCAGGCCGGCTTCGGCGAAGGCCCGGTTGAAGGCGCAGCGGTGCCCATCGAGCTCGGTTTCGGCCAGGGTGCCGTCCACATCCCAGAGCAGGGCCGCCGGAAGCGCTGCCATCACCCGCACGTCTGTGAAACCAGGCTAGGTGGCTGGGCCGCGCCCCGCCCCGCAGAATTGGAGCTCCACCGCCACCGGCCCGTTGCGCACCCCCCTGCCTGAGCAGCGCAGCGATCCCCACTGGCAGCTCCCGGCAGCGGTGCAGATCGATCCCGAACTGCGCAGCCTTGGGCTGCCCGATCCGCTGCTGGCACTGCTGCTGCGCCGCGGCCACAGCAGCAAGGCGGCCGTGGAGGCGCTGCTGGATCCCCCCGCCGCACCGGATCCTCAGCGCCACTTTCCCGATCTCAAGGCCGCCGTGCAACGGCTCAAGCAGGCCTGCCGCCAGGGGGAAACGGTGGCGATCTGCGGCGATTACGACGCCGACGGCATGACCAGCACCGCCCTGCTGGTGGGCCTGCTGGAACACCTGGGGGCCCGGCCGCTGGCGGCGATCCCCAGCCGCCAGGACGACGGCTACGGCCTCAATGCCGCCATGGTGAGCGACTTGGCCGGTCGCCAGGTGACGCTGCTGGTGACCGTGGACAACGGCGTGGCAGCGCGGGAGGCCCTGTTGCGGGCCCAGGAGCTGGGGCTAGAGGTGATCGTGACCGATCACCACACCCTGCCCGAGGAGCCACCGCCCTGCCTGGCCCTGCTGCATCCGGCCTGCACCCCAGTCGCATCCCCCTACCGCGGCCTGGCGGGGGTGGGCCTGGCCTACGTGCTGGCCCAGGCCCTCGCCCGCAGCTGCCGCTCCCGCCAGGGGCTGGCCATGGCCCTCGATCTGTTCTGCATCGGCACCATCGCCGACATGGCCCCCCTGGTGGGGGTGAACCGCCGCTGGCTGATGGATGGCCTGCCGCTGCTGAAGGAGAGCGCCCTCGAAGGATTGCAGGCGTTGCAGCAGGTGGCGGGCATGGAGGAGGCCGCCGTGGATGCCACCGCCGTGGGGTTCCAGATCGCACCGCGGATCAATGCGGTGGGTCGCCTGGGGGATCCCCAGCTGGTGGTGGAGCTGCTCACCACCGCCGATCCCCGCCGGGCCCAGGAGCTGGCGCGAGCCTGCGAAGCCCTCAACCGCCAGCGCCGTGAGCTCTGCGATGCCATCGAGGCCGAAGCCCGCGCCCTGGTGGAGGCCGATGGGGAGCAGCGCAGCCCGTTTCTGCTGCTGGCCCAGAGCCACTGGCATCACGGTGTGATCGGCATCGTGGCCTCGCGCCTGATGGAGCGCTACGGCCTGCCGGTGGCGCTGCTGGCGGGCGACAGCGACGGCTGCCTGCGGGCGTCGGTGCGGGCACCCCGGGGGTTTGCGGTGGATGCCGCCCTGCAGCACTGCAGCGCGCTGCTGGAGCGGCACGGTGGCCACCCCGCTGCCGGTGGCTTCACCGTGAAGGCCGAGAACGTGGCCGCCCTGCACGAGCAGCTCAACGGCATCGCCCTGGCCTGGGCGCAGCAGCAGGGCTGCGGCGAGCGGCTCGAGCCGGAGGCGCTGCTCAACCTCTCCCAGATCATCCCGGCCTTCTGGCATCAGCTGCAGCGCCTGGAGCCGTTCGGCATCGGCCACCCGCCACCGCTGTTCTGGAGCAGCAACTGCCGCGTGGTGCAGCAGCGTCAGCTGCGAGGAGGGCACCTGCAGCTCACCCTGCAGCAGCAGACCGCCACGGCGCGGGCGATCGCCTGGCGCTGGCAGGGCGACTGGACGCTGCCGGAGCAGGTGGATGTGGCCTTTCAGCTGCGGCTCAACCGCTGGCAGGGCCAGGAGCAGTTGCAGCTGGAGCTGCGGGGCCTGAGGGCCAGCACCAGCGACACGCTGCTGCTGCGGCGCCGGCAGCGCGATTACTGGGTGCACCGCGAGGGTGACACCGTGGTGATCCGCAACGCCGCCGGGGCCGAGCTGCGCGGCCAGGCCGGAGGAACGGCCCTGCAACTGGATCACCCGCAGGCCGATCACCCTTACCTGCGCGCCTTGGTGCAGGACGCCGCCATGGCCCTGGGTCTCACAGCCTGAGGGCGCTCAGGCTGGAGCCACCTAAGTGAAAACCCCGGAGGAGCAGGGCTTCCCCGGGGTTTTCAGCTGCAACACCCGAATCAACCGCACCAGGCGGAATCAGAGGGCGCCGCGGCGATAGAAGAGGATGAAGATCACAGCCGGACCGGCAATCGTGATCAGAAACAGGGCAGCGAAATTAGCGATCAGATGGAAGTCGATTCCCATGGGAGAACGGCGCGGCAGCTGCTCAGATCAGCTCTCAGCCTACGGGCTGCCCGTGCCGGGCAGCCCTGCCGGCAGCGGCGTCTGTGACGGGTTGTCACAGCAGCGGCGGGGGCAGCGATGAGCGACGACCTGCGCTGGCGTTGCATCACGGGCTGTGGCGCCTGCTGCCGCCTCGACCCCGGCGAACGGGGGGAGGCCCTGGAAGCCCTCAGCCCGGAGCAGCAGGAGCAGTACCTGGCGATGGTGGGACCGGACGGCTGGTGCATCCATTTCGACACCGGCTCCAGCACCTGCCGGATCTACGACGAGCGGCCGCTGTTCTGCCGGGTGGACAACCTGGCCACCTTGTTCCAGGTGCCGGACGCAGAGGCCAATGCCTTCGCGATCAGCTGTTGCCGCCAGCAGATCCGCAGTGAACACGGGGGCCGTGGCATGGTGATGAAACGCTTTGAGCAGGCGATCCGCCAACCCCCTGAGCCCGACCACTGAGCCCAGCCCCTGAGCCGCCCCGCAGCGGCGCGCTGCTGTCCCGTTGATGATCGATCCCACCGACCCCACCAACGCAGCGCCACCCGGCATGCCCACAGAAGACACGCGCGCCGGCAGTTTCGGCGCCGTGTTCCTCACCACGTTCACCACCGTGTTCCTGGCGGAGCTGGGGGACAAAACCCAGCTGGCCGCTCTGCTGCTCTCGGCTGAGTCGGGCCGGCCCGTTGTGGTGTTCATCGGCGCTTCCCTGGCGCTGATCAGCTCCAGCCTGGTGGGCGTGGTGCTCGGCCGCTGGCTGTCACGGGTGCTGCCCCCCCAGCAGCTGGAGCGGCTGGCGGGAATCCTGTTGATCGGCCTGGGGCTGTGGCTGGGCCGTCAGGCCGCCATGACCATGCTTCCCCCGGCCTGACACCGCACCGAACGCCGCACCCATCCCGATGCAACTGCCCCTGCTGGCCTCCACATTCGTCACCGTGTTCCTGGCGGAACTTGGCGACAAGACACAGCTGGCGATCGTGACCATCAGCGGCACCTCCAACCGCAGCGGCGCCGTGTTCGCCGGCAGCGCCGCCGCTCTGGTGCTGGCCAGCCTGCTCGGGGCCGGGGCCGGCGGATCCCTGGCCACCGTGATCCCGGCCAATGCCCTGCAGCTGGCCGCCAGCGTGGGCTTCCTGGTGATCGGCACCCGGCTGCTGCTGCGGGCGGGCCAGGGCGAGGAGAACCCCAGCGCCGCTGACGGCGAGCCCCCGGCTGTCTAGATTGGGCGGGTTAGTTGACCCGCATCGGGCGTTGGCCGTCCGCTGAATCGGTTGAACGACGAGCCATCCGGGGGCACGGCTGCCAGTCACCCCCGCCCCCAGCGCGAGACAGTTCCGGACCCGCTATGAAGTTCACGGTCGCCGCCCTGATCGACCAGCTCCCCGATCAGGCCCCCCTCAGCCTCAGCAAATTGGAAAAGGCCCTCGGCCTGACCCACAAGACCGACAAGGAGCAGCTGCGCATCGGCCTCGACGCCCTGGTGAAGGTGGGTGTGCTGAGCGAGTCGGAGGACGGCATCAGCCGCGTGCCGGACGAGGGGCTGATCGAGGCCCGCCTGCGCTGCAGCAGCAAGGGCTTCTGTTTCGCCCTGCGCGAGGACGGCGGCGAGGACATCTACATCCGCGACAACCAGCTCAACCACGCCTGGAACGGCGATCGCGTGCTGGTGCGCGTGACCCGCGAAGGGGGCCGGCGCCGCTCCCCGGAAGGTGGCGTGCAATGCATTCTCGAGCGCAGCACCACGGCGCTTCTGGCCCACGTGGAGCAGCAGAACGAGCGCCTGGTGGCGGTACCGCTCGATGATCGCCTGCTGACCGCCGTGGAGCTGCCCGCCAGCGACGCCGAACACCTGCGCCCCGCCGATGAGGCTGTGGTGGAGGTGACGGTGGACCGCTTCCCCGTGGGTCAGTTCCCGCCCCAGGGCCATGTGACCCGCAGCCTGGCGGTGAATGCCGGGCCGGAGGCCGATCTCGATCTGCTGCTCACCAAGCACGGCCTGCGGGGCCGGCCCGATGCCCCGAAGGCCAACGGCAAAGCCCTCGACGCCAAGACCCGCGACGACCTCACCACCCTGCCCACCCTGCTGCTGCAGAGCTGGCAGGGCAGCGGCGCGCCGATCCTGCCGGCGTTGTCCACCAGTCCATCGGCCTTGATGGTGCTGCGGCAGAAGCGATAGTGCAGCAGCTCGGCCTCCGGGCTGAGCTCCAGGGCCACCGAGAGGGCGGCCTGGGCTTTGCCCGGCTTGAAGGAGGCCTCATCACTGAGGGCTTCGGGCAACAGGGGCAGCCATTGCGTGCCCACGCACAGGGCCTCACCCAGCTCGCGCAGGTGCAGATCGAGGGGGCTGGCGAACCCCACGCGCTCCGCCAGGGCCGGCGCATGCAGCCACAGGCGCAGGCCGCCTTCGGTGGTCTCCAGCGACACCGCCGGCAGGATCGGCGCCTCCTCGCCCTCCCAGCCGTTGATCACGAGGGTGGGCAGGGCGGTCAGGTCGTCGCGGTCCTTGGCGTCGATCGCCTTGCTGCTGAACTTCGGAGCGCTGGGCCG
>JBJTHL010000141.1:0-6598 GCA_046094445.1 Vulcanococcus sp. | reverse complement strand
CTGCCGCGCACCTCAGGCGTGCGATCGGCCACCCCCAGCATGGTGGGGGCATTGGGGCCGTAGATATCGGCATCGAGCAGGCCCACCTTCAGGCCGCTGGCGGCCAGGGCACAGGCCAGGTTCACCGCCACGGTGCTCTTGCCCACGCCGCCCTTGCCGCTGCTCACGGCGATCACCTGCTTCACGCCCGGGATGGACTGACGCTCGGGGCCGCCGCCGCCGTGGCCGGCCGCTCCGATCGGGGCGCTCTGATGGGGAGCCGCGGGTGCCGGCGGCGGCGCCAGCTCGATCTGCACGTCGTCGATGCCGGCCAGCTCCAGCAGGGCGCCGCGGGCATCGCTGGCGATGCGCTCGCGCTGGGCGTTGGCATAGCCGGGCAGGGCCAGGCGGAACACCACGCGGTTGTTCTGCACCCGCACCTGCTGAATCCACTGCAGCTCCAGCAGGCTGCGACCGCTGCCGGCATCGGTGATCGGCTGGAGGGCGGCGAGGGCCTGGGCGAGGGCCGCATCGGCCTGGTCTGCGCTGGCCATCGGTTCGGTGGGAGGCTCTGGATCCTAAAAGGGGCAGCTGGGACCTGGTCTGAGCGGGTGACGAAGGCTCTCGAACACTTGTGCGCTGGTCGGTCGAACTGAAAGGGTGGGGCGGTTTCGTCAGCCCGCTGGGCTTTCCGACCGATGCTCAAGGGTCTGCTGTCCCGCGCCAAAGCCAAGCTGGGAGCAGAGCCTGCCGCCGGCCTGGATGCAGCACCCGCCGCTGCTCCGGCACTCGCCCTGGAGGCGCCTCCGGCCGATTCGCGCCAGCGGGCCAAGGCGCTGCTGATGGGCCTGCAGGATTCGATCTGCGCCGGCCTGGAGCAGCTCGATGGCACCGGCCACTTCCAGGAAGAGAGCTGGGAGCGACCGGAGGGTGGCGGCGGCCGCTCGCGGGTGATGAAGGCCGGCCGGGTGTTCGAGCAGGGCGGCGTGAACTTCTCCGAGGTGGAGGGCTCCGAGCTGCCCCCCTCGATCCTCAGCCAGCGGCCGGAAGCCAAGGGCCATCGCTGGTTCGCCACCGGCACCTCGATGGTGCTGCACCCCCGCAACCCTTACATCCCCACCGTTCACCTCAACTACCGCTACTTCGAGGCCGGCCCGGTGTGGTGGTTCGGCGGCGGCGCCGACCTCACCCCCTACTACCCCTTCCTGGAGGACGCGCAGCACTTCCACCGCACCCTCAAGGGCGCCTGCGACAGCGTGAACCCGGCGTATTACCCGGTGTTCAAGCCCTGGTGCGACGAGTATTTCTATCTGAAGCACCGCGATGAAACCCGCGGCGTGGGCGGCATCTTCTACGACTATCAGGACCCCCGCGGCGTGCTTTACAAGGGCCAGGACGCCCATGGCCCCGCCGCCGCCGCGGGCCAGGCGCAGGGTGCGCAGCCCCAGAGCTGGGAGCAGCTGTTCGCCCTGGCCAGCGCCTGCGGCAACGCCTTCCTGCCCAGCTATGTGCCGATCGCCGAAAAGCGCCAGCACACCCCCTACGGCGAGCGCGAGCGGCAGTTCCAGCTGTACCGCCGCGGCCGCTATGTGGAGTTCAACCTGGTGTTCGACCGGGGCACGATCTTCGGCCTGCAGACCAACGGCCGCACCGAGTCGATCCTGATGTCGCTGCCACCGCTGGTGCGCTGGGAATACGGCTACCAGGCCGAGGCCGGCAGCCGCGAGGCCCTGCTCACCGAGCTGTTCACCCGCCCCCAGAACTGGCTTGAGGACCCGGCGCTGCTGGAGCGCTGCCGCCCCCATCAGGCTGTCGGCTGAGGCCGGCGGGCTGCAGGCCCAGGCCCCGCTCCAGGGCGCTCACCACCCGCTCGGCGATCGTGGTGAGCGCCTGCTCGCGGCTGGTGGGATTGCGCAGGGCCGGCTCCAGGGGCGCCTCCAACTTGCCGATCTCCAGCAGCGTGATGCCGCGCCGTGGCGCGCCGAGACCACCGCGGAACCACATCGGATAGCCGCCGAACTCCTGCGCCAGGGCTTCATCGAGACGGCTGAAGGGACGATGCAGCGCCGGGATCACCCCGGAACCCACGCCATCGGGGCCATAGGCATCGAAGTGGATCTCCAGGGCATAGCCGCCGGCGGCGGCATGGGCCTTGCCGCGGCTCCAGTTGGTGCGGGGATCATCGCCGTTGGCGATCGCCCGCAGGGGTGGGTCGTAGAAGCTGATGCGCAGCCCGCGCTGCAGCCCGAGGTTCACGACCCGCTGAGCCACCTGCAGGTTCCAGTAGAGCTCGTCGCGGATGCCGGGCTGCATCGGCGCCGCCCCGTAGCGATCCACGGCGGCCCCGCCGGTGCCGGAGCCGCCCACCCCCTGGGAATCGGCATGGCCGGCCATCACCAGGATCGGAACATCGGCGGGCAGCACGCGGGCCCCCTCCCAGTCGCGCTGGAGACGGCTGCGGGGGCCGGTGAGCGGATCGCGATCGGCGATCGGAGCGGGTGCCTGGGCATCGGCCGCCGCAGCCAGGGGCAGGGCCAGCAACGCGCTGAGGGCTAGGCCGCGCCAGAGGGTGCGGCGCTGGCAACGCGGACGCGGCATGGCCACCCCTCAACGCAGTGGCTGCCACTCTGGCGTAGCTCAGATCGGCGAGCTCATCAGGTTGGCGTCGCTGAACAGGCCAAGCCTGGGGCCCATCTCCTGCTCCAGGGCGATCAGCTCATCGCGATGGGCCCGCAGGCGCAGGGCGCTGCCGGTGGCCTGGTCGTGACTGATCAGGCGCAGCTCCACGGTTTCGGCCCGGGCGGCGCGGCGGCGGTAGAGCAGCCCGGCCAGGGGGCCGAGGCCGATCAGCAGCAACGGCCACCAGGCCAGGGCGGGCAGCAGCTGGCGCAGCACCAGGCCCAGGCAGCCGGCCCCCACCCCACCAAGGGCGGAAAGCAGCAGCGCCAGGGTGCCGCTGGCCTGCACCTGACCGCGAAAGCGCAGCAGGCGCTGATCGGGTTCGGAGGCTTCCGCCACCCAGCCGCGCTGCTGCAGCCAGTCGGCGATGCCGGGCAACACCTCCAGCGGCGGCCGGGAGGAGCGCACCTCCACCACGGTGGTGCGGTCCTTACTGGCGGCCCGCAGGAAAAACACCAGGCCGACAGCCAGGAGCAGGGTGAGCAGCAAGGTGGAGGCCAGGGCTGGAGGCATGGGACGACCCGCCGCAAGGATGGGGTTCATTCTCCTGCAGCCACTGATGCCACGGCGGCATCAGCTCCTGCGCAGCGGCGCGGCTCTGCTCACTGAGGTGCAGCATGCGCCGCGGCCGGCCGCGACTGGGGCAGCGCTGGGCATAACTGGCGATCACCTGCTGCTCCTCCAGGAAGGCCAGGGCCTGCTGCAGCACGGTTTCCGAAAGGCGCAGGCCGGGGTGGGCACCGCTGAGGTCGTGCATCAGGGCTGTGGGGTAGCTGTCGGCCTCCAGCAGCCGCTCGAGGATCCAGCACACCGCCAGCTCCAGGCCAAGGTGCTGGATCGGCGGGCGCTCGAAGTAGGTGCGGATGGCCTCCAGGCCAGCAGCCATGGGCAGACGACGGGACCGGATCACCACGGCAGATCAGCGCGCTCTGTCCTCTCTGCTAGCGCAGTCTCATTTCGGCTTTCAAGAGCGAAAGACGATCTTGGGTTTTCAGGGGGGCGCTCCGGTGGCCCATCAGGCGGCCTGCGCACCGTCCGCGACGATGGAGCCCTCGCCCGCCGACACCGCCGCCATGACCAACACCAGCCCCGTGATCGCCGCCACTGGAGCCCAGGCCCCGGCAGCCGGCTCCAGCCCGGCCCGTTTCGCGGTGCTCGATGGCGACCTCAACGCCGAGTGGCTGGAGCTGCTGGCCGCATCACCGGCCCTGGCGGTGGACACGGAAGCCATGGGCCTGGTGCACGGCCGCGATCGCCTCTGCCTGGTGCAGATCAGCGACGTGCACGACAACGTGTGCTGCATCCGCATCCAGCGGGGCCAGAGCGCCGCGCCGCGGCTGCAGCAGCTGCTGGAGGCGCCGGCGATTGAGAAGGTGTTCCACTTCGCCCGGTTCGATGTGGCGGCCCTGGGCGAGGGGCTGGGCATCGGCGGGGCGCCGCTGTTCTGCACCAAGGTGGCCAGCCGCCTGGCGCGCACCTACACCAACCGCCACGGCCTCAAGGAGCTGGTGCAGGAGCTCTGCGGCGTGGAGCTCGATAAAGGCGCCCAGAGCAGCGACTGGGGCCGGGTGGAGGAGCTGAGCGAGGTGCAGCTGGCCTACGCCGCCAACGACGTGCGCTACCTGCTGGCGGCCCGCGATGGCCTGCTGCGGATGCTGCAGCGGGAGGAGCGGCTGGAGCTGGCCCAGCGCAGCTTCGCCTGCATCCCGGTGATCGCCGAGCTTGACCGCGGCCGCTTCGGGGCGATCTTCGAGCACCGCTCCTGAGGGCAGCCGCCCCGGCGGCTCAGTCGTCGCCGATGTAGTTCTCCTCTTCCTTCACCGCCTCCAGCAGCACATCCAGCAACTGGCGCGACTGCGCCCCCACCCCCTGGGTCTCCAGCAGCAGCCGCTCCGCGATCAGCAGACGACCCGGCACATCGCGCACCCCTTCACGGGCCGCCACCAGATCCACCTTGCGGCGGGCGGAGGCGATGCTGATGCTCAGGGCGCTGGCCAGGCGTCCGCAGGCGGTCACAAAGTCCTTGTCCTGGGGAGCGGCCATGGGCAGCGGTACGGCAACGGGCTGAATCACCCCATCATCCCGCCCGGGGCGGCGGCGGCCCCGAGCAGGCGGCGCTGCACCAGGGCCGCCAGGGCCGCGCTGCCACCGGCAGGGCCCATGCGCCGCCGGCCGATGGCACCAAGCTGGGCCCGCAGGCCGGGTTGGCGCAGCAGCAGGGTGAGCCGCTCCGCCAGGGCCGCCGGGCTGCCGCACACCGCCACGGCACCCCCCAGCAGCCGGCTCTGCCGCTCAGCGAAGCCGCGCTTGAACTGCGGCCCGGGCCCCGGCAGCGACAGGGCGGGAATCCCCAGGCCCACCAGCTGCTCGGTGGCGGTGCCGGCGGCAGCCAGGCCCACCTCGGCCGTGGCAGCCCAGGCGGCGAACCGCCCCGGGCCGATCCAGAGCAACACCCGGCCGCGGCTCCAGGCCGCTGCCACACCCGGCGGCGGCGCCACTGGGGCATAGCCGAGCTGCCGCAGCAGCGGCTGCCACTCCCGGGCGCTGGGCCGGCTGCCGGTGGGGGCCAGCAGCAGCAGCGGCTCCTCGCCGGGCACCAGGGCCAGGGCCTGCAGCAGGCGCTGCAGGTTGGCCAGGGCCTCCGGCATGCGACTGCCGCCCAGCAACAGCAAGCGGCGGCGCCCCTGGGCCTCGGGGGGCAGGGGTTCGGCCTGCAGCCCATCCATCATCGGATTGCCAGGAGCAAAGGCCGCCACGCCCCGGCGCCGCAGCCCCCGGGCCGTGAGGCCATCGCGCAGGGCCACCAACCGGCAGCGGCGCGCTCGCATCAGGGCCCACTCCCAGGGGTCCCACTCACTGCCTTTGCAGCGGTGGTAGGCGCCGGCCAGCAGGCCGGCAGACCCAGGACCGCTGGCCCAGGTGTAGTCGCTCTTGGGGGTGCCGACGAAACCGAAGCGGGCACCGCTGGCCCAGGCCAACAGCAACGGCAGCAGATCCCCCACCGCCAGCACCGGATCGCCGCGGCGCCCCCAGCGACGCACCAGCAGCCACTGGCGCAGGCTGAGGCCGAGCACGCCGGCGCCGAGATCGGCCAGCAGGCCCCGCAGGCTCTGATTGCTGAAGCCACCGCTGGGCAAGGGCTGGCGCGGACCGATGCGACGCAGCACCCCGCTGCGCTCGGCGGGCGCGAAGGCGGCGCCTTCACCCACCAGCGGCAGCACGGCGATCTCCAGGGTGGGCTGCAGGCGATGGAGTGCCTGCAGCACCCGCAGGGCGATCAGGTCTTCCCCATGGCCGTTGCTCAACACCAGCACACGGCCGGCCATCCCACGACTGATACGATCCTCGCCTGGGAGTTTGCTCCCGGGCGGCGGCATGGCCAAGTGGTAAGGCAGAGGATTGCAAATCCTTTACCCCCAGTTCGAATCTGGGTGCCGCCTTTTTACTGACGCAGCAACAGGCGCTGAGGCCGGCCCCAGCAACCGATTGCTGGAGACAGTCCCGAGCAAGTCACCCCGCCCGTAGCGTGCTGGCAGTGGCATCAGGCCGCGTAAAACCCCTGCTCACGCTGTTTGTGCTGGTGGCTCTACCCACCGCCGTCAGCGCCAACGCTCCTAAAAGGATCCGCTGCCCGGGCGAGACCACGGTGGAGATGCGCTACTGCGCTGAGCTGTCCTGGCAGCAGTCCACCACGCGATTGCAGCGGCGCCTTCCGACAGCGCTGCTGAACCAATGGCAGGAGGCAACAAGGGCGCTCTGCGGGCACGCCTATCGCCCCTTCCTTCAGGGCACCATCTACCCAGAATTGGTTGTTGGATGCGACGACCACCTCAACCGTGCCCTGCTGAAGGAGTTCGCACCGATCAACAACCAAGGCGACCTGGAGAGGACGCCGTAACCCATGCCAGCGATTGCGGCTCAGGCGGGCTGATCGCTGGCG
>JBJTHL010000140.1:0-8091 GCA_046094445.1 Vulcanococcus sp. | reverse complement strand
GTGCCTTAGCTCCGATGCATTTAAGTCTTCCGGCAATGATCTGCTAATTCCTTTTGCATGGATTCCACTAGTTACGGCGTGGTGCATGAGTCCTGAGCCAATGAAGCCAGAGCAGCCAAGTATCCCTATGGAAAAATTGGTATTTTCATGATGGGAACGAGTTTCTTCGGTGATTCTCATGGCAATGAATTACGGTCTTTGCAGTTTGCTGTGATTTGAGCAAGAAAAAACTGTCGGTTTTTTTGATTGGGTAGTTAGTAGCCTGGTCGGACAGTTTGTGCGGTGGACATCGCTGCAACCAGCCTATTTCTTAGCCACCATGTCCACGCTTATTCAGTACGCGTGTACACCATGAATGCTTCTTTATGTACCACTGAACTGTCGAAGCGAGGCCCTCATCAAAGTTGTGCCGTGGCTGCCAGCCCAGCTCCGTGCTGATGCGGTTGGGATCGATCGCGTAGCGGCGGTCGTGGCCTGGGCGGTCGGTGACCGGCGTGATCAGCTGGCTGTGGGGTGCACCCCCAGGCAATAGCTGGTCGAGTTGTTGGCAGATCGCCTCCACCACCTGCTTGTTGGTGCGCTCGCCGTGGCCACCCACGCAGTAGCTGCGCCCCACCTCTCCCTGGGTGGCCGCCAGCAGCAGGGCATCGGCATGGTCTTCAACATACAGCCAGTCGCGCACGTTCTGGCCGTCGCCGTAAAGCGGAATCGGCTCGCCGGCGGCGGCCTTGAGAATCACGACCGGAATGAGCTTTTCAGGAAACTGCCAGGGGCCGTAATTGTTGCTGCAGTTGGTGAGCACCACCGGCAGGCCATAGGTGTGGTGCCAAGCGTTCACCAGGTGATCGCTGGCGGCCTTGCTGGCCGAGTAGGGGCTGCGCGGGTCGTAGGGAGTGGTTTCCGAGAAGCGGCCCGTGGGGCCCAAGGAGCCGAACACTTCATCGGTGGAGATGTGGTGAAAGCGGAAGGCCTCGCGGCGCTCGGCCGGGAGGGCCTCCCAGTGGGAGCGCACTGCCTGCAGCAGGTGGAACGTGCCGGTCACATTGCTCTCCAGGAACGCAGCCGGACCATCGATCGAACGATCCACGTGGCTCTCGGCCGCGAGGTGCATCACGAGATCGGGATCGGCCAGGCGCACCGCATCGGCGGTCGCAGCGCCATCGGTCAGGTCAACGCGGAGAAGGGAATGCCGGCACTCCCCCTGCGGGGTCAGACCTTGGTCGCCCAGCGCTGCCAGCACCTGATCAATGCTGGTGAGATCGCTGGCGTAGCCGAGTTTGTCGAGGTTGAACACCTGGGCATCGCTGCCGGCAAGCAACCGGCGCACCACGGCCCCGCCGATGAACCCAGCGCCGCCGGTAACCAGGATGCGATGGCGGCCGGCGAGCAGGGCTGAGAGATCAGAGGGTGTGGGCAGGGTGGTCACGAGGGCAGTCAGGCGTGGAAGAACTCTTGAGGGTGCAGCAGCTCAGCGGCAAGCCTCCAGCAGCTGCCGCAGCGCCAGGCGCCAGTGCAGGGGGGGCAGCGCAAGCTGACGGCGGGTTTCTGCGCAATCCAGCAGGGAGTAGCTGGGCCGTTGCGCCGGGGTGGGGTAGTCGGCCGTGGTGATCGGCCTCACCTGGGCCATCAGCTCCACCAGGCCCAGCTCCAGAGCCAGTTCACCCACCGCCACCGCTAGGTCGTACCAGCTGGCGGCACCAGCATCGCTCCAGTGCAGGATCGGCCCCAGCCGCTCAGGCTGGCTGCTGGCCAGCTGTATCGCGCGCCAGCAGGCCGCCGCCAGGGTATGGGTGCTGGTGGGACAACCCACCTGATCCGCCACCACGCCGATCTCCGTGGTCTCGCGATGCAGACGCAGCATGGTGAGCGCGAAGTTGCGGCCCACGGGGCCGATGACCCAGCTGGTCCGCAGGATCACGCCCTGACCGCCAGCACCCGTGCCCAACACCTGCTCCACCGCCTCCTCTCCGGCAGCTTTGCTGGCCCCGTAGACCCCCAAGGGATCGCGGGGCTGATCCGAGCGGTAAGGGTGGCCCTGGCGGCCATTGAACACAAAATCGGTGCTCACTTGCAGCAACCTGCCGCCCGTTTCGGCCAGGGCCTCAGCAAAGGCGCGCGGTGCACCGGCATTCACGGCGTAGGCCCGCTCGGACTCGCTCTCGGCTTTGTCCACCGCTGTGTAAGCGCCGGCGTTGAGCACAAAGTCAGGCCGAAGGTGATGGACAGCGGCGCGGCAGGCAGTGGCATCAGCCAGATCAAGGGCGAACCAGCCCGGGGCGGCCTGTGCACCATCCAGCGTGCCGTCGGTTCCCGTTCGGCTCGAAGCGATCAGGTGAACGCCATCAGGCACCTGCCGGCGCAAGGCATCACCGAGCTGACCAGCAGCACCAGTGAGCAACACCCTCATGGGAACACGTCTCCAGCGGCCACGGCATCGGCCAGGGTGGGCGCCTTGCCATCCTTATCAGCCAGCAACGGCTGTCCCTCCGGCAAACCCTCGGCGGGCCAGGCGATCGCCAGCGCGGGATCGTCCCAGCGAATGGCGCGCTCACAGGGCTGGCTCCAGAAATCGGTGGTCTTGTAGAGCACCTCGGCGTACTCATTCAGGCTGAGGAACCCGTGGGCAAAGCCCGCCGGCACCCAGAGCTGCTGGTGCCGATCAGCGCTCAGACGCGCCCCCACCCACTGCCCGAAGCTGGGGGAGCTGCGGCGTACATCCACGGCCACATCAAAGATCTCACCCAGCACACACCGCACCAGCTTTGCCTGGGGACTCGGGGGCAGCTGATAGTGCAGACCGCGCAGCACGCCACGGCTGGAGCGGGAGTGGTTGTCCTGCACGAAACCTGGGGACGTCTGGCCATCCGCCTCCAGAGCGGCGGCAAAGGCCCGCTGATTCCAGCTCTCGAAGAAGAAACCGCGCGCATCGCCAAACACACGAGGGCTCAACAGCAACGGGCCCTCCAGCACCGTGCCGTTGATGCTGCTCAACCGTTCAGCCAGCATCAGCGCTCTCCAGCAACTGGATGAGATAGTCGCCGTAACCGCTCTTGCAGAGCGGCTGGGCGAGGGCAGCAAGCTGCTCCGCGCTGATCCAGCCCAGACGCCAGGCCACCTCTTCCGGGCAGCCCACCTTGAGGCTCTGGCGATGCTCGAGGGTGCGGATGTAGCTGGCAGCATCATGCAACGAATCGCAGGTGCCCGTATCAAGCCATGCCATGCCACGGCCCATCAATTCCACCCGCAATAACCCGTCGTCAAGGTATTGACGGTTGAGGTCGGTGATTTCCAACTCACCCCGGGCGGATGGCACCACTCGCCGGGCCCGCTCCACCACCGTGTCGTCGTAGAAGTAGAGGCCGGTCACCGCATAGCGGGACCGGGGCTGGGCCGGCTTCTCCTCGATGCTCAGCACCCGACCGTCTGCAGAAAAGGCCACAACGCCATAGCGCTCGGGATCGCGGACGGGATAGGCAAACACCGTGGCACCACGGTTCATTCCATTGCTGTTCTGCAGCTGCGGCACCAGATCGTGGCCATGGAAGAGGTTGTCACCCAGCACCAGTGCCGCCGGCTCACCGTCTAGAAAACGGTCACCGATCAGGAAGGCCTGCGCCAAACCATCGGGGCTGGGTTGCACCGCATTCTGAATGGTCATCCCCCAGCGACTGCCATCCCCCAGCAGCCGCTCGAACGCCGCCTGATCCTGGGGGGTGGTGATGATCAGCACCTCGCGGATCCCCGCCAGCATCAACGTGCTCAGCGGGTAATAGATCATCGGCTTATCGAACACCGGCAGCAGCTGCTTGCTCACCGCTTGGGTGATCGGGTGCAGTCGACTGCCGGTGCCTCCGGCCAGGATGATTCCCTTGCGCGCCATCATCAGCCCGGCAGTGCCGCCATCAGGCTGCCCATCTCGATGGCCTGGAGGCCGTAGCTCCAGCCCAGGTTGCTCTTGATGCCGGCCCGCTCCAGGGCCTGCTGCATCGTGTCGGTGGTGAGCACCCCGAAGATCACGGGGATGCCCGTGTCGCGGCTCACGGCGGCCACACCCTTGCTCACCTCGGCCACCACCACATCGAAATGGGGGGTATCGCCTCGGATCACGGCGCCGAGGGTGACCACCACCTGATAGCGGCCGGAAGCCGCCAGCTTCTGCGCCACCAGCGGGATTTCGAAGCTACCCGGCACCCAGGCGATGTCCAGCTGGGCGCTGCTGGCACCGGTATCGATGCCGTGGCGCGACAGACAATCCAGGCAACCGCTCAGCAGTTTGGCGGTGACCAGATCGTTGAAGCGCGCCACCACGATGGCGACCCGCAGGCTCGCCGCACCGGAGAACTGGCCTTCAAAAACGGTCAAGGGCCCGGCCCATCAACTGCCCTGAGCCTAGGCAGTGGACGGTCCGGACCCCTGGGCTGCTGCCTGGGGGGCAGCAGCGTTGGTTGAAGCTCAGACGACGAAGAGGCTCATGCCCCAGTTGACCAGCACCAGGGCGACCCAGGCCAGGCTGCCCAGCAGGATCAGGCGGTTGGAGTTACCGGTGGTGTCGTTGCTGGCGTAGAGCACCGGGACGGCGACGATGAGCGCGAACGACATCACCACCAGGGCCAGAACGGAGAGGGTGTTGAGGATCGTCATGGATCAGCAGCGGTGCCGGCCGGTCAGCGACAGGGATTCTCACATGGAAGGCAGGCCCGGCCGTGGGCTGCGCGGGTCTTGCTTCACAAGTTGTGGCGGGCTGTGGCCCCTACGATCAAACGCCATCCCAATGCCGCCGTGGCCGCCTCCGCCCAGCAGCAGCCTGAGCTGAGCCTGCAGGGCAGCCTGTTCGCCATGGCGGATGCCGGCGCCGGGGAGGCCGACACCCCCGCACCGGAACCCAGCCTGGATCCGGCCACGCTGGAAACCGACGCCCAGCAGCGCCCGCGTCGGCGGCGCCCGGCAACCATCCCGGCCACGGAGCCGGCAACTGACCCAGCAACCAACCCCGGCACACCCGCAGAACCCGCGGCCACGGACCCCGAACCGGCGGACGACCTGCCCCCCTGGCATCACCACAGCCTGGTGGATCCGGCGCAGCTGACGCCGATGCTCCGCCACTACGTGGAGCTCAAGGCCGCCCATCCGGAGCGGGTGCTGCTCTACCGCCTGGGCGACTTCTTCGAGTGCTTCTTCGAGGACGCCATCCAGCTCTCACGCCTGCTGGAACTCACCCTCACCGGCAAGGAGGCGGGCAAGAGCATCGGGCGCGTGCCGATGGCGGGCATCCCTCACCATGCCGCCGAGCGCTATTGCGCCGAGCTGGTGAACCGCGGCCTGAGCGTGGCCCTCTGCGATCAGCTGGAGGCGACGCCCGCCAAAGGCGCCCTGCTCAAGCGCGACATCACCCGCGTGCTCACCCCCGGCACCGTGCTGGAGGAGGGGATGCTGGCCGCCCGGCGCAACAACTGGCTGTGCGCGGTGGTGGGCGAGGAGGACGGCGGCCACTGGGGCCTGGCCATCGCCGACGTGAGCACGGGCGAATTCCGCGTGAGCCAGCGCCAGGGCAGCGACCAGCTGCATCAGGAGCTGCTGAGCCTGGAGGCCGCCGAAGTGCTGTGGCCCGGTTCGCCAACGGCCGAAGCTCCGGCCTGGTGCCCCGATGGCCGCCGGCTCACCGCCGTGGCACGCACGCCCTTCGCCCTCGAGGAAGCCCGCCGCGCCCTGCTGCAGCGCTTCCGGCTGGCCAGCCTGGATGGCCTGGGGCTGGGGGAGATGCCCCTGGGGCTGCGGGCCGCCGGTGGGCTGCTGCGCTACCTCGACGACACCCAGCCGGGCCAGGCGATCCCGCTGGAGCTGCCCAGCACCTGGCAGGCGGGGGATGCCCTGGTGCTCGATGCCGCCACCCGCCGCAATCTGGAGCTCACCCGCACCCAGATGGGTGGCGGCGTGCACGGCTCGCTGCTGTGGGCCCTGGATCGCACGATGACCGCCATGGGGGGCCGTTGCCTGCGCCGCTGGATCGAAGCGCCCCTGGTGGATCGCAGCGCCATCGAACAGCGGCTGGATGGGGTGGGTGAGCTGGTGAGCGGACGCCGCGCCCGCGGGCTGCGCCTGGCCCTGCGCCGGCTGCTGCGGCCGATGGGAGATCTGGAACGGCTGGCGGGCCGGGCCGGCGCCGGCAGCGCTTCCGCCCGCGATCTGGTGGCCCTGGCCGATGGCCTGGAACGGCTGCCGCAGCTGGCGGCCGTGATCGAGGGCGCCGGCGCCGGCAGCCCGCCCCTGGCGGCCCTGGCCCGCCCCTGGCCTGAACTGGATGCCCTGGCGGGGTATCTGCGCCACCAGCTGCTCGACACGCCGCCCCTCTCGCTTATGGAAGGGGGCCTGATCCACGACGGCGTCGATCCCCAGCTCGATGGCCTGCGCAACCAGCTCGACGACCAGGACGCCTGGCTGGCGGACCAGGAACGGCAGGAACGCCAGGCCAGTGGCATCAACAACCTGCGGCTCCAGCACCACCGCAGCTTCGGCTATTTCCTGGCGGTGAGCCGGGCCAAGGCCACAGCGGTGCCGGATCACTGGATCCGCCGCCAGACCCTGGCCAACGAGGAGCGCTTCGTGACCCCGGCGCTCAAGGGGCGCGAGGGCCAGATCCTGCAGCTGCGGGCGCGGGCGGCCCAGCGGGAATACGAGCTGTTCTGTGCGCTGCGCAGCCACGTGGGGACCCAGGCGGGTGCGATCCGGGCCGCGGCCCGGCTGGTGGCGGAACTGGATGCGATCGCCTCCCTGGCGGAGGTGGCTGCCACCGGTGGCTACTGCCGCCCGGAGATCACCGATCCCGAAGGGCCGGACGCCCGGCTGCTGCTGATCGAGGAGGGGCGCCACCCCGTGGTGGAACAGCTGCTGGTGGAGGAGCCCTTCACCGCCAACGGCATCGCCCTGGGGGCGGCACCGGAACGGCCCGACCTGCTGGTGCTGACGGGCCCCAACGCCAGCGGCAAGAGCTGCTATCTGCGCCAGACGGGGCTGCTGCAGCTGATGGCCCAGATGGGCAGCTGGCTGCCGGCCCGCTCCGCCCGGCTGGGGCTCACCGATCGGATCTTCACCCGCGTCGGCGCCGGCGACGACCTGGCGGCCGGCCAGTCCACCTTCATGGTGGAGATGGCTGAAACGGCCAACATCCTTCACCACGCCACGGCCCGCTCGCTGGTGCTGCTCGATGAGATCGGCCGCGGCACCGCCACCTTCGATGGCCTCTCGATCGCCTGGGCCGTGGCCGAGCACCTGGCGGACACGATCGGTGCCCGCAGCGTGTTCGCCACCCACTACCACGAGCTCAACGAGCTGGCCGCCCTGCTCACCAACGTGGCCAATGCCCAGGTGCTGGTGGAGGAAACCGGCGACAGCCTGCGCTTCCTGCATCGCGTGGTGCCCGGGGGTGCCAGCCGCAGCTACGGCATCGAAGCGGCCCGCCTGGCCGGTGTGCCTGCGGCGGTGGTGCTGCGGGCACGCCAGGTGCTGAGCCGCATCGAGGCCAACAGCCATGTGGCCGTGGTGAGCGATCAGGCCGCCTGAGGCGCAAGCCGGCGCAGCAGGGCGTTCACGGCCGCGGCCGCCAGGCCGGCGCCGCCGCGGCTGCCCTCGAGGCGGATCTGGGGCAGGCCGCTGGCGGCCAGATGGCGCTTGCTCTCGGCCACCCCCACAAAGCCCACCGGCATGCCCACCACCAGGGCCGGAGCGCCGGCAGGGTCTGCGGCCGCCCGCTGCAACAGCACCTCCAGGGCCGTGGGTGCACTGCCGATCAGCACCACGGCCCCCGGATGCGCCGCCAGGGCCAGGGCCATCCCGGCCGCGGCCCGGGTGCCGCCGGCGGGAGCCACGGCCGGGGCCCAATCCAGCACGCTGCACACGCGGTTGCCGGCGGTGCGGCGGGCCATGGGCGCCACCGCCGCGGCAGCCATGGCCGTGTCGGTGAGGATCGCCGCGCCGGCGGCCAGGGCCGCCATTCCCGCCGCGCAGGCGCCCGCGGAGCAGACCAGATCACCGGCGATCGTGAGGTCGCCGCTGCTGTGCACCAGCCGCTCCAGCAGATCCTGCTCCACCCCTTCC
>JBJTHL010000139.1:0-8596 GCA_046094445.1 Vulcanococcus sp. | reverse complement strand
GGTGCTCGGAGTGCTGGTGATGTCGGCCTGGCTGCTGGCCCGTTGATCTGGAGGACACGATGACCCTGCTGCTGCTCGTTCTGATTCCTGTGCTGGCCGGCTGCGGCCCATAGAACAGGCGGGCCCGCTGCTGCTCGAGTGGGGTGGCCAGCACCGCCATGGCGGTGATCAGCGCCGCCAGCAGCACCAGCGGCAGGCTGAGGCCATCCATGCCCAGATCCAGCCGCAGCCCCAGCTTGGGCAGCCAGCTCAGGGATAGATCAGCGGGGGGCAGGCGCCAGGCCACCACAGCGGTGGCCAATTGAGCCGCGGCGGCGCTCAGGGCCGTGCGGCGCACCCAGGGGCTGGCCGCTGGCAGGAGTTGCAGGCCGCAGCCGGCCAGCACAGGAATCAGAACGAGCAGCAGCAGGGTCATCGTGTCCTCCAGATCAACGGGCCAGCAGCCAGGCCGACATCACCAGCACTCCGAGCACCAGCGAGAGGGCATAGGCCTGGGAATTGCCGCTGGTGGTGAGGCTCAGCTGGCGGGCACCGGCCATGGCGGCACCGCCGGTGCCGCTGCTGAAGCCATCCACCAGGGCCTTGTCGCTCCAGGCGCTGAAGCGGGCCAGGCCCACCACCAACGCCACCACGGTGCGGTGATAAAAGGCCTCGGTGTGCATGTCTTCCGCCAGCCAATGCTGGATTCCCCCCAGGCCGGAGGGCAGTTCCGCCAGGGGATGGGGCCGCAGGTAGAACCACAGCGAACTGCCGGCCCCCAGCAGGGTGGAGGCCACCAGGGGCCAGCCCAGCGGGCCCCACCCGGGCAGGGGGCTGAGCTGGTAGACACCCAGGTGCAGCAGCAGCTGCGGGATGTGCAGCACCAGGCCCATCAGCCCCAGCGTGGGCAGCACCATCAGCCACAGCACCTCGGGGGAGCGCACGGTGAACGGCTTGGGCACACCGCCCCAGATCAGGCCGAACACCCGCATCATCGAGGCGCTGAGCAGGGTGTTGCTGATCAGCACCAGGCCCCCCAGCAGCACGGGAGCCTTGCTGGCCATGGCCAGCTCCAGCAATTCCCGCAGGGCGGCGAACCCACCAAAGGGAGGCAGGGCCATCAGGCCGAACGCGCCCGCCAGGAAGGCCATGCCGATCAAGGGGCGACGGCTCCACAGGCCCCCCAGCTGGGTGAGGTCCTGAGACACATTGCTGACCATGATCGCCCCCACCGCCATCAGCATCAGGGCCATCGGCAGGGGATACACCAGCAGCAGGTGATCGGCCACATCGATGCCGCCCAGACCCACCGCCACGAACAGCAGGCCCAGCCAGCTGCTCACCAGGAAGCTCATCGCCCGCTTCACATCGATCTGCCCGAGGGCGATCAGGGCCGCCACCAGGGCGGTGGTGCCGCCCACCACCACCAGCACCCCCTGCACCAGGGGGCTCAGTTCAATCAGGGGCTCGAGGCGCAGCAGCACCCAGGCACCCCCCAGCACCACCACCGAGTTGCGCAGCACCGTGGAGGGCAGAGGGCTCTCCATCGCCTCATCCAGCCAGAGGTGCAGCGGGATCTGGGCGCACTTGCCCATCGGGCCGGCGATCAGGGCCAGCAGGATCAGCTGGAAGCCGGGGGGAAGCGCCTGGTGGTTGTTGGCCAGATCCGCCGCCCAGCCCTGCAGGCCATGGAAGTTCCAGGTGCCGGTGAGGGGCAGCAGGGCGATCACCCCGGCCAGCAGCACGATGTCGCCGATGCGCTTGGTGAGGAAGGCATCCCGCGCCCCCTTCACCACCAACGACTGGTTGTACCAGGTGCCCACGATCACGTAGGTGCCCACGGTGAGCAGCTCCAGCAGCACGTAGCTGAAGAACACCGAATCGGTGAGCACCAGGCCGCAGAGGCCGGCTTCAAAGAAGCTGAGGCCCCCGAAGAAGCGGGGCCAGCCCCAATCCATCTCCATGTAGCCGATCGAATAGATCTGCACCAGCACATGCAGGCCGGTGATCACCGTCATGGCGATCAGGGCCGGCTCGCTCACCAGGCCGTCAAAGCCGATGCGCAGGCCGGCGGTGTTGATCCAGGTCCAGCCGAAGGTGGGGGGGGCGTAGATCGCCGAGGCGCCGGCCGCCGAGTTGTTGTGCAGGCTGAGCAGCGCCAGCAGGCTGTGGACGAAGGCCAACGCCACCATCAAGAGGTTGATGTAGCCCGCCGGGCGGGGGCCGCTGCGCTTGATCAGGCCGGGGGACCACAGCAGGCTGAAGGCCGACCCCACCAGCGGGTAGAGCGGCACCAGCCATGCGGTTCCGATCCAGGACACAGAACGTTCTCCGGAGTGGCCGGAACGGTAAGAACTGCCGCGAGCGGTTGGGTGCCGCCTTCAACAGGTGTTGCTGATCACGGGCCTCAGCAGCGCTGATCGGCTCTCCGCATCCTTGTGATCAGGCCAGCACCGGTGCCATGACAGGGGGATCGTGCGGGAGAGCCCGATGCGCTCCCACCTTGGCGAGTTGCTCAATCAGCTGGTGCAGCGGGGCTGGGCCAAGGTGGATCTCCAGCCGGGGGTGCCACGGCCCCCTCCGCCCGGTCCCTGGTGGACGGTGGAGCTGGGCAGTGCCGTCACCACGGTGACCCTGCACCCGTGGCAGCAGGGCCTGCTGGAGTTCACGCTCACCGTGCTGGTGGATGCGGACGATGTGATCCAGTCGTTCGAGCTGGAGTGCAATGCCATGCCCGTTCCGGTGGCGCTGATCAACTGGTGGGGCGGCCTCGACAGCGCCCTGCAGCAGGCCAGTTGGTTGCGCGATCGACTGATCGCCGCCTGGGATCGCGAGATCAGCACCGGCGGCGATCTGCCCTGACGCCCGGCTCAGGCGAAACGGCGGCGGCCGTCGTTGAAGCTGCCGAAACTCACCGTGTCGCGGTTGGCGTTGGCGCTGGCGCTGCTCACCTGGCTGAGCTTCCATACATTGCGGCTGATCCGCCGCGCCCGCAGCCCGCCCCGTTCCACGGTTTCGGCGCCGGGCTTGGCGCCCAGCAGATAGCTCACCTCAGCGGTGCTCAAGGGGGCGCCGGTGCGCAGGGCCAGATCGGTGAGCTCCAGGCGCTGGCGCAGCGCCGCCACGTCGCAGCGGCCCCCGTCCTCCGCCTCATTCCAGATCCAGGGCAGCTCACCGTTGGCGGCCATTTTCTGCATCAGCCCCATGCCCACCAGGGCCAGGGCCTGCTCGGGCTTCAGATCGGTGCCGTTGCTGTCCTGCACGGGGCTGGCGGCCTGATTGGAAGCGGCGGGGGCAGAGCGCTTGGCGGCCACGGGCGCAAGGGCGACGGTTGGCCGGACGGTACCGGCTGATCTCGGCTGTCGCAAGCGCGGCCGGGAGCCGGCCCTTGGCGAGATTGGCCGGAGCCGGCTCCAGGATTCCGGCGGCTGAGCGGTAAGATCGCCGCACCCAGCAGGCGGATGGCTGGGGATCAGACCCGTGCCAGCGCTGCCGGGTTCCAACACCGCCGCGCCTTCGGGTGCGCCATCCACCCCGGAGCTGGCTCCCTCCTTGGCTGATCGCACCTCCAAGCGACGCGCAGGCGCGGTGCAGATCACCGGGACAGCGCTGGGGTTCAGCGGCAGCGGCACGCCGCTCGATGAGCTGCATCCATCTGCAGCCAGCTGTGTGATCACCACCGACAGCGAAGCCCGGCTGGTGAGCCGCTCCAGCGCTGTGGAATCGATCGAGCTGCGCACCTATGTGTTCCTCGATTCGCTGCAGCCCCAGCTCGCCGCCTACATGGGCACGGTGAGCCAGGGTTTTCTGCCGATCCCGGGTGATGCCTGCCTCTGGCTGGAGGTGTCACCCGGCATGGCGGTGCATCGCGTGACCGACATCGCTCTCAAGGCCAGCACGGTGCGCCTCGGCCAGATGGTGGTGGAGCGGGCCTTCGGCTCGCTGGCGCTTTATCACCGCGATCAGAGCAACGTGCTCCACTCCGGCGATGTGGTGCTGGAGGCGATCGGTAGCAGCGTGGAGCAGCGCACCCGCTGCAGCGTGACCTGGACCGAGGTGATCCGGGCGATCACGCCGGACCACGCCGTGCTGATCAACCGCCAGAACCGCCGCGGCTCGATGATTCAGGCCGGCATGAGCATGTTCATTCTCGAAACCGAGCCGGCCGGCTATGTGTTGTTGGCCGCCAATGAAGCGGAAAAGGGCAGCAACATCACCGTTGTGGATGTGAAGGCCGTGGGCGCGTTTGGCCGTCTCACCCTGGCGGGCTGGGAGGGTGATGTGAATGAAGCCGCCGCCGCTGCCATGCGCGCTGTGGAGCAGATCAACCGCCGGTCGCGGGGCTGAACAGCCGGCTGTTTTTGGGTTGCAGCGAACGGAAGCTGTGCGCCGAGCCGAGGCTTTAGGCCAGGCCAAGGCTGTGGGCGAAACCAAGGCTGTGGGCGAAACCGAGGCTGTGGGCGATGCCAGCGTGCGCTCACCGCTGGCCTGCAGCGTTCGGCTACAGATCCAGGGCTGAGACCCAAGCACGCAAGGACCCTGCTACACTCTTTAACAATCCTTCATAACAGGCGGACGCGGCATGTTCACCCTCCAGCGGGCCAGCCAGATCTTTCCGGATACCCGCACCGCCGACGTTGTTCCCGCCATCACGGCCCGCTTCCAGCTGCTCAGCGCAGAAGACCAGTTGGCGCTGATCTGGTACGCCTATCTCGAGATGGGCACCACGATCACGGTGGCTGCTCCGGCCGCCGCCCGCATGCAGTTCGCCGAGCGCAGCCTCAGCGAGATCAAGGCGATGAGCTTCAGCGAGCAGAGCCAGCTGATGTGTGATCTGGCCAACCGTGCTGATACCCCGATCGGTCGCACCTATTCCCAGTGGTCCGTGAATATCAAGCTGGGCTTCTGGTATCAGCTGGGTGAATGGATGGCGGCTGGTCTGGTGGCGCCCATCCCGCAGGGCTATCAGCTCTCGGCGAACGCTTCGGCGGTGCTGAACTCCCTCAAGGAGGTGGATCAGGGCCAGCAGATCACCCTCCTGCGCAACTTTGTTGTGGACATGGGCTTCGACCCCCAGAAGGGCGAAGGCCAGCGGGTGATGGAGCCGGTGGCACCCCCGACCCCCGAGGAACTGCGCAAGAAGGTGTTCATTGAGGGGGTGATCAACCCCACGGTGAACAGCTATATGGATCTGCTCAATGCCAACGATTTCGACAACCTGATCCAGCTGTTCCTGCCCGACGGCGCTCTTCAGGCCCCCTTCCAGAAGCCGATCGTGGGTACCGAGGCGATCCTGCGCTTTTTCCGCGAGGATTGCCAGAATCTCAAGCTGCTGCCTGAGCGTGGCTTTGCTGAGCCCACCGACGCCGGTTTCACCCAGATCAAGGTGACCGGCAAGGTGCAGACCCCCTGGTTCGGCGCCGGTGTTGGCATGAATGTGGCCTGGCGTTTTCTGCTCAACCCTGAGGGCAAGATCTATTTCGTGGCCATTGATCTGTTGGCCTCCCCCGCTGAGCTGCTCAAGTTCGGCCGTTGATCCGAACCCCTGCCGGCCAGCCATCCCCCACCTCGCGCGGGGTGCTGTTGGCCGCTGGTCTCAGCAGCCTCTGGCTGGTGAGCCTGATCGGGGTTCTCGCCCTGCCGCTGGAGGCCCTGCCGTGGTGGCAGGGCCTTCTTCTTGTGGGCTTGCGCAGCCAGCTCCACACGGGTTTGTTCATCATTGGCCACGATGCGATGCATCGGGTGCTCTGGCCTGGCCATCCACGGCTGAATGATCGCCTGGGGGCGTTGGCCCTGTTGCTGTATGCAGGCTTGCCCTACAGCCACTGCCGCGCCCTGCACCACCGGCATCACCGGCTCACGGCCACTGCCGCCGATCCCGACTTCCCTGCCCGCGGCCATGCCCACCTGATCCATTGGTACGGCCAGTTCATGGCCGGCTATCTCAGTTTGGCCCAGATGGGCCGCCTGCTCGGCGGCTGGGCCCTGCTGGTGTGCCTGCTTCACCCCTTCACCCCTTCAGCCGCCTGGGTGGTGTTGCTGTTCTGCACGCTGCCGCTGTTGCTCAGTTCCTGGCAGCTGTTTGTGTTCGGCACCTACCTGCCCCATCGCCATCAGCGGGCACCGATGGGGCGGCCTGGCCCCCTCAGCCTCGATCACCCTGCCTGGCTGTCGCTGCTGGCCTGCTATCACTTCGGTTATCACCGCGAACATCACGACCATCCCCAGCTGGCCTGGTATCAGCTGCCGGCTCAGCGCCGCCGCTCACGCTGGCGCGTAATGCCCGGTAGGGTCAACGACAGCGCCCACAGCCAGCATGACGGAGATCTCAATCGATGGTTGGAGTGCCAACGAGCAGGCGATCGCCCGTGAGGCCTTTGCCCGGGCATATACCCGTGCGATCGACACGCTCACAGAAGAATTGCGCCGTCGTGCTGCAGCGTTGACAACGGCCGACAGCATTTGGTCGTTGCACGATTATCTCAGCATCGAGCGACACACGATTGAAGGTCGCTTCGACTTTCGCTTCGATGGCCTGCTGTTTGTGTTTGCCAGCCTCGTCAAGGATCAGTTGCTGGTGATGGACGAACTGGCGGGACTGGAGGCCGACAAGCTGGCCAAGATCGCCGCCATGTCGCGGTTCTAGACCACTGCTGTCAGACCCTCAGCTTCAGCCCCAGCAACCGCCGCAGCTCCGGGGCCAGCGCTCGGGCTGCTTTGCCGCGTGAGCCCAGCTTGTGCTTCAGGTGCTGGCCCATCTGGGCGTAGGTCATGCCCGCTTCGCGGACCCAGAAGATCGGGTCGTAGCCGCCGCCGTGCCCCTGGGGTGCCGTGAGGATTTCGCCGCGGCAGATCCCTTGGGCCTCCAGCACGGTGCGGCCCTCCGGATCGGCCAGGGCCATGGCGCTGTTGAAGCTGGCGCTGCGGTAGGGCGTGTGGCCCATCGCCTTCAGCAGGCGGTGGATGCGCTCGTGATCCGTCGGTGCATAGCGGGCGGAGTACAGGCCCGGAGCACCGTCCAGGGCGTCCACCTCCAGGCCGGAATCGTCGGCGAGTGCCCAGCAACCGGTGAGCTGGGCCACGGTTTCCGCCTTCAGGCGAGCGTTCTCCAGATAGGTGCGGCCTGTCTCTTCAATGTCCAATCCCTCGGGCTGCTGACGCACCTCCAGCTCCACCGCTTCGAGCATGGCGGTGATCTCTGCCACCTTGTGGGCATTACCGCTGGCGATCACCAGCAGCGGCCGGTCGGCCTGACTGGATAGGGCAGCAGTGGTGGCGGGGAACGGGTTCAGGGCTCAGGCCACAGGGAACTGGCTGCCCATTGTGGCGAAGGGTGGGTGCTGGCGATGGAACGGGGGGCGAGGCAGGCCGGGTTGAACATTCCACCCCCCGAAAAACTCCAGGGGATGCCTGCCTCAGCGCGAACGTAGGGATCTCAGCCCGGGGCAGCAACCCCGATGGGCCGCCTGTGTGGGGGAGCAAACAGCCTGCGGGCCTCGCTCTAGCGTTCAAAACCCCTGCGCACCCGGCCCATGGACACCAGCCTGGTTCTGCAGAACCTGTTGACCCCACCGGTTCTGTTTTTTTTCCTTGGGGTGATCGCGGTGCTGGTGGGATCCGATCTGGAGATCCCGGCCCCGCTGCCCAAGCTGTTTTCTCTGTATCTCCTGTTGGCCATCGGCTTCAAGGGGGGGCTGGAGCTCCAGCACAGCGGTGTGGGCGGCCCCGTGCTGCCCACCATCGGGGCCGCTGCGGCCATGTCGCTGCTGGTGCCGCTCTACAGCTTTGCGGTGCTGCGGCTGAAGCTCGATGGCTTCAATGCCGCCGCCATCGCCGCCACCTACGGCTCGATCAGCGCGGTGACCTTCATCACCGCCGAAACCTTTCTCGAGAGCCAGAAGCTGCATTACGACGGGTTCATGGTGGCCGCCCTGGCCCTGATGGAATCCCCGGCGATCGTGGTGGGCCTGCTGCTGGTGCAGTTGGCGGCACCCAAGGCGCTGCAGCAGCGACCCGGGCCCCAGGGGATGCGCTGGGGCGCGGTGCTGCATGAGGCCATGCTCAACAGCTCGGTGTTTCTGTTGGTGGGCAGCCTGGTGATCGGCTTCCTGGTGGCGGCCAACAGCCCCCACAGCGTGGAGAAGATGCTGCCCTTCACCGACAAGCTCTTCTACGGCGCCCTCAGTTTCTTCCTGCTGGATATGGGCATCGTGGCGGCGCAGCGCATCGGTGATCTGCGCCGCGCCGGCAGCTTCCTGATCGGCTTCTCGGTGCTGATGCCGCTGTTCAATGCCCTGGTGGGCGCCCTGATCGCGCGTGGGCTGCAGCTCGAACCCGGCAACGCCCTGCTGTTCATCGTGCTCTGCGCCAGCGCCTCCTACATCGCCGTGCCGGCGGCGATGCGCATGACGGTGCCGGAGGCCAACCCCAGCCTCTACATCTCGACTGCCCTGGGCCTCACCTTCCCTTTCAACATCATCGTGGGCATCCCGCTGTACATGCAGCTGGTGAACCGCCTGCTCCCCCACGCCGCCTGAGACGACCCCATGAAACGCGTAGATCTGATCCTCAGCGAGCGGGAGCTCGACGCCGTGATCAAGGCGATTGAGGCCGCCCA
>JBJTHL010000138.1:0-6699 GCA_046094445.1 Vulcanococcus sp. | reverse complement strand
CGACGCCTTCCCGGACCGTCGCTTCGCCGCCCGTGTCCGCCAGATCGCGCCGCGCGCCGAAAAGGTCAACAACGTCACCTCGTTCGAGGTGAAGCTCGAACTGCTGCAACCACCGCCGGAACTGCGGATCGGCATGACGGCCGATATCACTCTCCGGCACCTTGGCGATCGCCTCCAGCCCCTGGGCCAGTTCCACGATCGAGGAGCTGCTGGCACCGGCGGTGGCGCTGGCGGAGGTGGTCGGGGTCACGAAGGCGCCGGGATCGGCGTAACGGGCCGTGATCACGCCGCTGAAGGGGGCCCGCACCGTGAGCTCCTGGCGCTCGATCCGGCGCTGGCTGAGCCGCTGATCCGCCGCATTCACCGCCGCCAGATCCACCAGGTAGGTGGCGCGGATGCGGTTGTAGTCGTTCTGGCTGATCGCCTTCTGGCGGTAGAGGCCTTCGTTGCGCTGCAGTTCGCTGCGGCTGCGTACCAGCTGGGCCTGGGCCGACTGCAGCTGTGCCTGGAGCTCATCGAGGCGGTCGCCCAGGTCGCCACTGTCCATCAGGGCGATCGCCTGGCCCGCTCGCACGGTCTGACCTTCTTCCACGAACAGCCGCTCCAGCACCCCCTGGCGCTTGGGGCTCACGTTCACCTTGCGGAAGGCCCCCAGTTCACCGCTGGCGGTGATCACCCCAGGCAGGGATCCCTGGCGTGCCACCACGGTGTAGCTGCTGAGGTTGCTGCGTTCAGCAGCACTGCGGCGTTGCTGTTGCAGCACGCCACCGCCGATCAGCACCGCTCCGGCCAGCAGTCCTGCCCACAGGCGCCGGCGCCGCAGCCAGGAACGCTGCGCGGGGCGGCCCGCCTGCCCAGCCGGCCCTGTGCCCCGGCGCTGGGGGGCGGGTTGGAGCATGACGGTGCTGATGGCGGTGGACGGTCTCTTGCACCAGTCTTCCTGGTCGGGGCCGCGATTGTGGCGTCAACGCGGGGTGGATCACCGTCGTCCCGGAGCGGCACGGTGTGGCCCGTAGATTCCCAGCATGCTTAAAGCCGGAATCGTCGGCCTGCCCAACGTCGGCAAGTCGACCCTGTTCAACGCCCTCGTGGCCAACGCCCAGGCGGAGGCCGCCAACTACCCGTTCTGCACGATCGAACCCAATTCAGGGGTGGTGGCCGTGCCGGATCCCCGCCTGCAGCAGCTCTCGGATCTGAGCGGCAGCAGGGAAATCATCCCCACGCGGGTGGAGTTCGTGGATATCGCCGGCCTGGTGAAAGGGGCCAGCCAGGGCGAGGGCCTGGGCAACAAGTTCCTGGCCAACATCCGTGAGGTGGACGCCATCGTGCATGTGGTGCGCTGCTTCGAGGACGACGACGTCATCCACGTGAGCGGTTCGGTGGGCCCCGCCCGCGATGCCGAGGTGATCAACCTGGAGCTGGGACTGGCGGACCTCTCCCAGGTGGAGAAGCGCCGCGAGCGCCTCAAGAAGCAGGTGCGCACCAGCAAGGAAGCCCAGCTGGAGGATGGTGCCCTCGAGCGCATCCAGGCCGTGCTGGAGCAGGGCGGCGCCGCCCGCAGCGTGAGTCTCAGCGATGAGGAGGCCGTTCTGGTGAAGCCCCTGGGGCTGCTCACCGCCAAGCCGATCATCTACGCCACCAACGTGAGTGAAGACGATCTGGCCTCCGGCAACAGCTATTGCGAGGAGGTGGCCGCCCTGGCCGAACAGGAGGGCGCCGGCACCGTGCGCATTTCGGCCCAGGTGGAAGCCGAGCTGATCGAGCTGCCCGAGGAGGAGCGAGCCGAGTTCCTGGCCGGCCTCGGCGTGGAGGAGGGCGGGCTGCAGAGCCTGATCCGCGCCACCTATGCCCTGCTGGGGCTGCGCACCTATTTCACCACCGGTGAAAAGGAAACCCGCGCTTGGACCATCAAGGCCGGCATGACCGCCCCCCAGGCCGCCGGCGTGATCCACACCGATTTCGAGCGGGGCTTCATCCGCGCCCAGACCATCGGCTACAAGCAGTTGCTGGAAGCCGGCTCCCTGGTTGAGGCGCGCAACAAGGGCTGGCTGCGGGCCGAGGGCAAGGAGTACGTGGTGGACGAGGGCGATGTGATGGAGTTCCTGTTCAACGTCTGAGCGCCCGAAGTGCCTCGGCACCGGCAGGGCCCAGCCACGGCAGGCAGAATGGGTGCAGCCCAACCCGCCGTGATGACCGTTCAGGAGCCTGATCCCAGCACCGCGGCCGAGGCCGCCGGCCATCCCCACGATTTCGAGGTGCAGAAGCAGGTGCACCAGCAGATCCGCAACGATCCCGACTACGACGACTGGGAGTACGGCACCGAACCCCTGCCCCATGAGGCCTGGGTGGCCAAGGTGAGCGGGGGTTCTGCGGGCATCACCCCTGAGGCGTGAGCGGGCGGGCTCCCCCGTTGGAGCCGGTCTGTTCAGGCTCTCTGATGCCTGACATGGGCAGTCTCTAAAGCCTGCACAGATCGCCATGTGTCATTTCCGTGTGTCGGGCGCACGCTGCCTTGAATTCTCGGGTTTTCAAAATCCTGAGGGTTGTTCACAAGGACTACTGGCTGGATTGAGCATAAGAGTTCAACCGTTGGCCCTATTGGCACTCGGAACATTCTGGAATCCTTCCTCCTTGTGCACGCTGTGCCGACCCTGCATGGTTGGCCTCAGACGTTGCGGCCAGGCCTGCCGTGGCCCTTGACAGCCAGCCTGTGGTGAATATTCTTGCAAATATAACGGTTGCCGTGGAGCTTCTTTATGGGTTTGACGCGACAATCACTTGTGGATTCTTTGATAGCAGGCGCGTCTGTTCTGCTGGTCTCTCTTCTGGCTCTTTCCCTCGGGCTACGCGACGAGGTCCGTGGCGATCTTGTGGTGCAAGTCTTGATCGCTATTAAAGACTTTTCTGTTTACTTTTGGGGGCAAGATAGATATTTTAGCCTGGTTCCTTTGTTGCTGTCCTGGAACCATGATCCTGTGCTGGGCCTCTATCTGACATCGCTACTCAATGCATGTGCATTCTTTGGCGTCATTTATGTACTGATCGCCGCAGTTGATGGCTTTTTGGGCCAGGGGACACCGGCATCTAAGGGGTCTGCGGTCAAGCGCTTGCTGCTGCTGATTGCGTTGGCGCTGCTGGTCAGACTGCTCTGGTCACACGAAGAGACCTATTTCTTTGTCAAGGATGCCTCGCCGTTCCCGTTGTCATTGTTGCTTGGTCTCGGGTCGGTAGCACTCTGGCTGCCTTTGCTCAAGCGTTCATTCACTGGCATTTCACGCGGGCTTGTTTTTTGGTCTGTCGTTTTTCTTGTCTTGACTGGCCTGGAGTTGGCTGTGGCGCCAACCACCCTTGGAACATGCGTTGTTCTTCTCCTGGTTTCGATGCTGATGTCGGCTGATCAGCAAAGACAGCCATTTTGTTGGTGGGTCATTGCTTGTGTTGGATATATTCTTGCATCATTTGGTTGCTGGTTGTTGATCCAGTTGGCGGATCGCTTGTTGGGAGTTGTTCGCCTGGCTAACTACGCGGCACCAGCCCGTGCCGATTGGCTCACGTCCATGGGCTCGTCCTGGCAAGTCGTGCTTGGTGAGCGCGGTGGTTTTTGGGGGCTGCTGGTCTGTTTGTTGATCGTGGTTTTCTCGTTTGCACTGTGCTGCTTCAGTTGCTCCCCGCGGTTAGGCAAGGCTCTAGTGGCGGCTCAGTCCTTGGTTTGGTTGTACGCTTTTATCGTCTTGTTTCTCTTCTCAAGGGCTGCATGGGTTGAGGCGAATGGCTTCCACTTTAGGTATCAGTATCCCCTCTATGTGGCATGGTTGTTTTCGGCTGTAGTGCTGTTGACGCTCCTTTCTCGGGATCTGCATGCCCTTTGGTGCTTCTTGTCTCGAGCTCGTTTGCGTTTGGTGATTGCATTGCTTTGTCTCTCGCTCGGGTTTTTTGCTGTTGTGATCAGGCCTTTGCCATTAGAGGCGGCTTCGGTGCGTCGTTCTATTCCTGTGCTCGAGTTCATGGGGCGACGTGGCTTCGTTGCGCTTGCGGGCAATTTCTGGTCTGTTTGGCCTGCCTATCTGGCTGCCATTTCAAGCCCTTCATTGCCGGATGTTGAATCCATTGCTCATCGCTCAAGCGGTAATTTTCTCTCTCATGAGCGTCTGAGGTCGCTTGTGCAAGGCGCTGCAGAGAGGCGGCAGCCTTTTTCGGTGGTCTGCTACGAAGATTCCTATGAATCGTGCGTCAATCAAGTTGAGCATGTTATCTATTCGTTGCCTTATACATTTGAATATGCCCCCTCCGTGCAATCAGGTCGCCCTCCAGGCGTGACATTGCTGACGGTCGCTGTGCGCTCGTGATTCGGCTTCGGCGCGGATTCACCAAGGGCCGTGCATCCGCCTAACCCTTGGTGCGCCGCCGGATCGGCGCCAGCAGCAGCAGGCTCAGCCCACAGCTGAGACTCACCAGCGCCCAAAGCACCGCCCCATGGCGATAGCTGTCCAGCAGCACCCCCGCCAACAGGGGAGCCACCAGCGCGCTGAGGGCAAAGCACTGGGAGAACAGCGCCATGGCCAGTCCGCCGTGGCCGGCTGGACTCAACTCCACCACCGCCTCCGTGGCGGTGGGTAGAAACGCAGCCTCGCCGAGGGCCAGGGGCACCAGCGCCAGCAGCACCAGCAGCAGCCCATGGCGGCTGAACACCGACAGGCTCAGCAGGGCAGCGCCGGCGGCGAAGCACACCAGGCTGAGGCCCAGGCCGCTCGCCACGGGTCGCTCCGCCAGGGCCCGGCCCACCGGCCATTGGATCAGCAGCAGCAACCCCAGCTGCAGGCCGATCACCAGGGCGCTGAGGTGGTCGGCCTGGGGGGGCCGTTCCAGGCCGCCCCGCAGCAGATCCAGGGGCAGGGCACTCTGCAGCAGGGCTGGAATGGCGGTGGCCACCACCGCCAACCCGAGCATCGGCAGCAGAGCCGGCAGCCATTGCCCCAGCTGCAGCCGATGGCCGGCGGCCGCGCCGCCGCGGGGGGGCCGGGGCAGCGGGCGGCGCAGCAGCAGGACCACCAGCAGCAGCACCGCTGTGATGTCCACCAGATAGATGCCGCGCAGCTGGTCACGGGAGGCCAGCAGCGCTCCCATCAGCGTGCCAACGGCCACGCCGGCGGCATCGGCGCTGCGCACCAGCGCATAGCCCCGGGCGGAGGGCTGGGGTGCAGCGCAGAGGGGCACCGCCAGCTCCACCGCCGGCCAGTACAGCCCACCGGCCAGCCCCAGCAGCAGCTGCCCCCCCAGGTATCCCGGCAGCTGGTGCGCCGCCAGCAGCAGGGCATCGCCGGCCACACCGCACAGCCCAGCCAACAGCACCGGCACACCGCAGCTGCGCCCCTGATCCAGCAGGGCCCCGCTGACGAAGCGGCCGATCGTGCCGCTGAGGGCCGCCAGCGCCAGGCCCAGGCCCACGGCCGTGGCGCTGAACTGCGCCTCGTGGAACACCATCGGCGTGAGGTAGAGGATGCCCCCCGCCCCGAAGCTGGCCACCAGCCGCACCGTGGCCAGTTCGCGCAGTGGCGCGGGAAACTGGTGCCACCAGCGCCAGCCCCCTGCCGTTATCTGTGGTGCCACCACTCTCTGCCTGTCGCCGTCGGGGCCTGCTGGGCAGTCTGCTGGCTGGCCTGCTGCTGCTGGCCGGCCTGCCCCCCCAGCCGCTGCGGGCGGCAGGGCTGCTGGAGCTGCGCCTCGATGGGCTGCAGCTGCCGATCGATCTGGTCGATCTTGAGGCCTGGAGCCGCGATCCCGGCCGCCCCCAGGGCGATCTGGGGGCCTGGCTGGATCTGCTCGATCCACCTCAGCGCCTGCTGCTGCTGCGGCTGCTGCGGGCGCCGCTGGTGCGGGATCGCTCCCTGGCCCTGCAGCTGCTCGACAGCTGGGCCGGACAGCGGCTGTTGAGCTCCCTGGGCACCCTGCTCACCAGCGAACAGGGCAATGCCGCCCCTGGCCTGCACCGGGCCCTCAGGGAGTTGCTGCGCCGGCAGGAGCAGGTGAGCACGATCGAGCTGCTGCGGGCCCTCCCCAGCCAGCGCCTGAGCCTCGATGTCGATGGCCTGCTGCAGCTGGCCGATGGCTGGCGGCAGCAGCTGCGGGCCCAGCAGCAGGCCCTGCAGGTGCTGCGCCAACTGCCCCTGCCCAACGGAGCGCCACTGCTGCCGCTCACCGATGGCCTGACCCTGGCGCGCGGGCAGACCACGGGCCTGAATCCCCGCGCCGCCGCTCCCGAGGCCCTGGAACTGCGGGTGCCCCATCGCCCTGCACCGCTGCACCTGAAGCTCTGGCGGCCGGCCACCGCCCCAACCCCGGGCCCCTGGCTGCTGCTCACCCCCGGGCTGGGGGGCAGCTCCAGCCAGCTGGCCTGGCTGGCGGCCGCCCTGCGGGAGCGGGGCTGGGCAGTGCTGCTGCTGGAGCACCCCGGCAGCGACGAGCTGGCCCTGCGCGCCTGGCTGGAGGGCCGCGGCCCCTCGCCGGGGGCGGAGGCGGTGCTCGACCGCCTGCTCGATCTGCAGGCGGTGGTGGCGGCCGTGGAGCGGGGCCGGTTGCCGCGGTTGGGGTCCTCCGTGGTGTTGGTGGGCCATTCCCTGGGGAGCCTCACCAGCCTGCTGGCAGCGGGGCTGCGGCCCGAGCCTGGCCTGCAGCGGCGCTGCGAGCGCGCCCTGGCGGCGA
>JBJTHL010000137.1:0-4316 GCA_046094445.1 Vulcanococcus sp. | reverse complement strand
CCGGCAGCGGCCTCGCCATGCTCAGCCTGTCGATGATCGTGCGCAACGAGGCGGCGCGGATCGAGGCCTGCCTGCGGTCGGTGCAGGGCTTCGTGGACGAGATGGTGGTGCTGGACACCGGCTCCACGGACGACACGAACGCCATCGCCGAGGGGCTGGGGGCCAGGGTGCTGCGCCTGCCCTGGACGGGGGACTTCGCCCCGGCCCGGAACCAGCCGCTGGAGGCGGTGAGCGGCACGTGGGTGCTGGTGCTCGATGCCGATGAACAGCTGCGCCCCGAGGCCCGCGAGCCCCTGCGGCAGCTGATGGCTGAGCCGGATGCCCTGCTGATCAACCTGCTGCGGCGGGAGCTCGGAGCCGTGCAGTCGCCCTATTCGAACGTGAGCCGGTTGTTCCGGCGCCATCCGGGGATCCGCTGGAGCCGGGCCTATCACGCCCTGGTGGACGACAGCGTGGCGGAGCTGCAGCAGCGGGAACCCCAGTGGCGGGTGCTGGATTGCCCGGTGCCGGCCCTGGACCATGACGGCTACCGGCCGGAGCTGCTGGCCCAGGGCGACAAGGCGGCACGGCTGCGGCAGGCGATGGAAGCGGAGCTGCAGCAGCGCCCCGGCGATCCCTACGCCTGCGCCAAGCTCGGCAGCCTGGAGGTGGCGGAAGGGCGACGGGAGCGCGGCCTGGCGCTGCTGCGCCAAGGGTTGGCGCAGTGCCCCAGCGGCGCCCATCCGGAGCGCTACGAACTGCTGCTGCACCTGGCGATCGCTGAAGCCGGCAGCGATCCGGCCGCCGCCATCAAGCTCTACCGCCAGGCCCTGGTGACCCCCCTGCCGCCGCGGCTCACCCTGGCGGCGCGCCTGAACCTGGCGGCCCTGCTGCTGCAGCTGGGCCAGCCGGAGGATGCCGAACAGCTCTGCCTGCAGGCCACCACGGTGGCGCCGGAGCTGGGGCTGGGCTGGTACAACCTCGGCGTGATCCGCCGCCAGCGCGGCGACATCGGCGGCGCCCTGGCGGCCTATAGCGAAGCGGTGCGCTGCGATCCGGGCCATGCCGAAGGGCATCAGAACCTGGCGGTGGCCCAGCTGCTGGGGGGCAACATCCCCGCCGCCCGCGCCAGCTTCCGCCTGGCGATCCAGCTGCTGGCCCAGCAAGGGCGCACCGCCGAAGCCCAGCACCTGCAGCAGCAGGCGGGCCAGATCGTGAAGCTGGAGGCCTGAGATGAGCGCCCCATCCCCCCGGCCCCTCCAGGGCCGCACCATCGCCGTGACCCGCGCCGAGCAGCAGCTCGGCGAAGCCCGCCGCCTGTTGGAGCAGCAGGGGGCACGGGTGCTCGACCTGCCGGCCCTGGTGATCGGTCCGCCGGATCACTGGGGTCCGCTGGATGACGCCCTGGCCGAGCTGGAGGACTTCCACTGGCTGGTGGTGTCGAGCGCCAACGGTGTGGAAGCGGTGGAACAGCGGCTGCAGCGGCAGGGGGGCAGCCTGGCGCGCCGGCCATCCACGCTGAAGATCGCCGCCGTGGGCCGCAAGACGGCGGCGCGGCTGGAGGAGCTGGGGGCGCCGGCGGATTTCGTGCCACCGCAATTCGTGGCCGACAGCCTGATCGAGCACTTTCCGGTGTCGGGCTGGGGGCTGCGGCTGCTGCTGCCGCGGGTGCAGAGCGGCGGCCGCACGCTGCTGGCGGAAGCCTTCGGGGAGGCGGGCGCCAGGGTGGTGGAGGTGGCCGCCTACGAATCCCGCTGCCCGGAGTGCCTGCCGGCGGCCACCGCCGAGGCCCTGGCGGTCGGCACGGTGGCAGCGATCACCTTCAGCAGTGGCAAAACCGTGCGCCACACGGCGCAGCTGCTGCAGGCCCGCTTCGGCGACCACTGGGCCGAGCGGCTGGCCGGGGTGGCGCTGGTGTCGATCGGGCCGCAGACCAGCCAGAGCTGCCGGCAATGGCTGGGACGGGTGGATGCGGAGGCCGATCCCCACGATCTCGATGGGCTGGTGGCGGCCTGCGTGCAGGCCCTCAGGAGCCCGGCCCCAGGCTGAGCAGCTGGCGCTGCACGCCCTGGCGCAGCACCAGCACCCCCTGCCCCGGGGCGATGCGCTCCACCACCCAGCCGGGGGGCAGCAACCGGGGGTCGGTGCCGGGGCAACGGCCCCGTAACCCTGGGCAGAGGGCACCGCTGCGGGCGCCGATCTGCACCATGGCCTGGGCGCTGCGGCCGCCGCTGATCAGCCCCAGCAGGCGGAAGTCGGCCGGCAGGGCCGCCTGGGTGGTGCCAACCGGGGCGCGGCTGCCCGCAGGCGGCAGCGGGGCGAACGGATCCAGCCGGCCGATGGCCAGGCTGCCCAGCAGCTGCTGCGGGGAAGCCAGAGGCGTGAGGCCGGCGGGTGTGCTGAAGGGCTGCGTGGGCGGCAGCGGCACCGGTGCCGGCGCACCGGCGGGGGCCAGAGGCGGCAGCGGCTGGACGGCGGTGGTGTCGGCACCGGGGCTGCAAGCGCTGAGCCCAGCAGCCAGCAGCGCCGCCAGCGCGCCAGCACACCGCTCAGCCCGCCGGTGGGCCATCGCCGCTCTCCACCAGGTCTCGGAACCGGTCGATGTTGGCCTGCAATTCCTTGGTCACGATCCCCCCCAGGATGGAGGGTTCCATCAGCGGTGCCAACACCGCCGGCAGCTCGTAGCTCACGCTCAGCTTCACGGCGGTGCTGCCGGGGCCCTGGGGATAGAAACGCACGGCCCCCTTGGTGGGCAGACCACCCACGGATTGCCAGTGCAACTGCTGGGCATCCACACGCAGGGTGATGCGCGCCTTCCAGTGGAAGCGAAAGCCCTGGGCCGCCAGGGTCCAGTCGGTGAGATCGGGGTCGTTGGGTTCGGTGACCACCGATTCGATCCAGCGCATCCAGCGGGGCATCGCCTCCAGATCGCTCCACACCTCCCACACGCGCTCCACAGGGGCCTGGATCTCAGTGGTGACGCTGTGCTCGAGCCAACGGCCCATGGAGACTCCTGCGCGGGCGGAGGGTTGTCGGTCCCAGTGTGATGGGCGCGGGCGAACCTGGCTTCAGTGGCCGGTGGCCGCGTTGCGGGCCAGGGCCAGGGGACGCCCCAGGATGGCTGCAGCCGCCAGACGGCCGCTCATGGTGGCACCTTCCATTGAATCGATGTAGTCCTGTTTGGTGTAGCTACCAGCCAAGAAAAAGTTGCCCACCGGCGTGGCCTGATCCGGGCGGTAGGGCTCCATGCCCGGGGCCTCGCGGTAGAGCGACTGGGCCAGTTTCACCACGTTGCTCCACACCAGGTTCAACCCCTCGGCGGAGGGGAACAGGCGGCGCACCTGCGCATCGGTGGCAGCCACGATCTCCTCGGTTTTCTTGGGGATCCAGGGATCACCGGGGGTGAGCACGCACTGCAGCAGGGAGCCCACACCCTCCTTGCGGTAGTCCACCGGGCTAGCCAGGGCCAGGTCGGCGAAGCAGCTGAAGTCGGCGTCGGCGGTGTAGAGCAGGTTGTCGAGGCCGGCGGGGCGACGGAGATCGCGGCGGGCGGCTTCGTTGAGGGGTGACGCGCCCAGCTCCGTCACCCAGCCGTCGTAGCGGAGCTGCACCGTGGCCACCGGCACGGCCTCCAGCTTGTAGAGGTTGTCGAACAGGGGCCAGCGGCGCCAGGCGGCCGGGATCATGCGCTGAATGCCGGGCACATCACAGGCCGCCAGGTAGGCATCGGCCTGGACCTCGATGTCACCGTCTGGGGTGCCCAGCCTGAGGGCACGCACCTGGGTGGCCGGTTGGCCGTCGGCCGCCACCGCACCCTCCGCAAACACGACCTCGCTGACGCGGTGGCGCAGATGCAGACGGGCGCCGCGCTGCTGGATGTAGTCGAGGATCGGACCGGTGAGCCAGCGGTGGGGTGACCCCTTGAGCAGGTTGAGCTTGGAGGCCTCGGTCTTCGAGGCGAACATCATGAAGATGGTGAGCATGCAGCGGGCGGAGATCGCCTCGCAATCGATGAAGCCCAGGGCATAGGCAATCGGATTCCACATCCGCTGGATGCTCTGCTGGCTGCCGCCATGGCCGAGGAACCACGCCTGAAAGCTGATGCGATCCAGGTCGCGGATCACCTTCATGGCGCCCTCGTAATCCACCAGACCACGCACGATCGGGCTGGTGCCCAGGGCCAGGGCGTTGCGCAACTTGTCGAGCCAGTCGAGCTGGGGGGTGGTGAAGAAGGCCTTGAGGCCGTTGAAGGGCGCCCCGAGGGCGAAGCGAAAATCCAGCTCCCGCAGGTCGCCGCCCGTGTTCACGAACAGGTGGGTGTGATCCTTCGGCAACAG
>JBJTHL010000136.1:0-5293 GCA_046094445.1 Vulcanococcus sp. | reverse complement strand
CTGGCGCGGGTGCTGGAGTTCCGCGGCCATCCGGTGCTGCGGCTCAATCATGTGGGCGACTGGGGCACCCAGTTCGGCATGTTGATCACCCACCTCAAGCAGGTGGCACCGGAGGCGCTCAACACCGCCGATGCGGTGGATCTGGGGGATCTGGTGGCCTTCTACCGCCAGGCCAAGGCCCGCTTCGACGCCGACGACTCCTTCCAGACCACCTCTCGCGAGGAGGTGGTGAAGCTGCAGAGCGGCGATCCAGTGTCGCTGAAGGCCTGGGGCCTGCTCTGCGACCAGAGCCGGCGTGAATTCCAGAAGATCTACGACCGGCTCGACATCCGCCTCAGCGAGCGCGGCGAATCCTTCTACAACCCCTACCTGGCGGCCGTTGTGGCGGATCTGGCGGCCTCGGGGCTGCTCGTCACCGACGACGGCGCCCAGTGCGTGTTTCTGGAGGGGGTGAGCGGCAAGGACGGCAAGCCCCTGCCCCTGATCGTGCAGAAGAGCGATGGCGGCTTCAACTACGCCACCACCGATCTGGCGGCGATCCGCTACCGCTTCGCCGCCGCCCCCGAGGGCGATGGCGCCCGCCGCGTGATCTACGTGACCGACGCCGGCCAGGCCAGCCATTTCGCCGGCGTGTTCCAGGTGGCCCGCCGCGCCGGCTGGATCCCTGAGCACGGCCGCCTCGAGCATGTGCCCTTCGGCCTGGTGCAGGGGGACGACGGCAAGAAGCTCAAGACCCGCGCCGGCGACACCGTGCGCCTGCGCGACCTGCTCGATGAAGCGGTGGAGCGCGCCGAAGCCGACCTGCGCCGCCGCCTGCAGGAGGAGGAGCGCACGGAAGACGAGGCCTTCATCCAGCACGTGGCCACCACCGTGGGCCTGGCGGCAGTGAAGTACGCCGACCTCAGCCAGAACCGGATCACCAACTACCAGTTCAGCTTTGATCGGATGCTGGCGCTGCAGGGCAACACGGCCCCCTATCTGCTGTATGCCGTGGTGCGCATCGCCGGCATCGCCCGGAAGGGCGGCGATCTAGAGGGCAGCGATGCGAGCCAGGCGCCTGCGAGCGCCGATCTCCACTTCAGCGAGCCCCAGGAGTGGGCGCTGGTGCGGGAGCTGCTGAAGTTCGATGCCGTGATCGCCGAGGTGGAGGAGGAGCTGCTGCCCAACCGGCTCTGCACCTATCTGTTTGAACTCAGCCAGGTGTTCAACCGCTTCTACGACCAGGTGCCCGTGCTCAAGGCCGAGCAACCGGCCCGCAGCTCCCGCCTCGCCCTCTGCCGCCTCACCGCCGACACCCTGCGCCTGGGTCTCGGCCTGCTCGGCATCCCCACCCTGGAGCGGATGTGAGCCCGAACGCGATTAGCGTTGAACCCTGTTGCCTGCCACTGCCGGTTGTGACGGCTTCGCTGCACGAACGTGATTTCTACGGCTGGGTGCAACAGCAGTGCGTCGCTTTGCGGGATCACAACAGCGGCCAGCTCGATTGGGACGGCCTGCAGGAGGAGCTGGAGGCCTTGGGGCGACAGGAATATCGCGAGCTGGTGAGCCGCTTGGCCGTGTTGTTGGGGCATCTGCTCACGTGGCAGGTGCAGCCCGAACGGCGATCCCGGAGTTGGTTCCTCAGCATCCGTGAGCAGCGCCGTGCCATCACCCGGTTGCTGGCGCAGAACCCGAGCCTGCGCGCCAAAGCCGACGACGCCATGAACGATGGCTTTGAGGCCGGCGTGGATCTGGTGTTGCGGGAGACGGATCTGAGTTTGCGGATGCTGCCCCAACACTCGGCCTGGAGCCTCGATCAGGCCCTCGATCCCCAGACTCTCTGTGACACCCGAGGTGATTGGAGCGAGCTGAACCGTTGACACCCAACCACGCCCCGATCCCGCCGGCTCGCCCTGAGGTGGAGGGCCTGCACGCCTACAGCGCACCGCTGGAGGGGCGCCGCCCGTTGCTGCGGCTCGATTTCAACGAGAACACGGTGGGGCCCAGCCCGCTGGTGGTGGAGGCCCTGCGGGCGATTCCGCCCGAGCACATCGCCATCTATCCGGAGTACGACGGCCTGCGCGAGGCGGTGATCGCCAACCTGGCCGATCGCAGCCATGGCCGCCCGGGGCTGGCCCGGCCGCTGCTGCCGGAGCAGGTGGGGCTGTTCAACGGCGTCGATGCCGTCATCCATGCCGTGTTCCACGCCTACGGCGACCGCGGCGAGACGTTGCTCACCACCAGCCCCACCTTCGGCTACTACAGCCCCTGCGCCCAGATGCAGGGCATGCGCCTGGAGGCCATTCCCTACGAGGGCAGCGACTTCCGCTTCCCGCTGGCGGCGATCCGGGCGGCGCTGCTGGGTCCGGCGGGCGATGGGGCGCCCAGCGGCACCTGGATGCCCCCGCGGCTGCTGCTGCTCTGCAACCCCAACAACCCCACCGGCACCCGCCTGGCGCCCGAGCCCATCCTCGAGCTGGCGGCCGCCGCCCCCCACACGCTGGTGGTGGTGGATGAGCTCTACGAGGCCTTCACCGGCGACAGCGTGCTGCCGCTGGCGGATCTGGCGGCCACCCCCAACCTGCTGGTGCTGCGGTCCCTGGCCAAGACGGCCGGGCTGGCGGGGCTGCGCATGGGCTTCGCCATCGGCCATGCCGCCGTGGTGGATCGCATCAGCCGTGTCACCGGCCCGTACGACATCAACAGCTTCGCGGTGACGGCCGCCTTCGCCGCCCTGCAGGATCAGGCCTACGTGGAGGCCTATGTGGCCGAGGTGCTGCGCGCCCGCGACTGGCTGGTGCAGCAGCTGCAGAGCGCCGGTGTGCGCCACCACGTGGCGGGGGGCAACTACCTGCTGCTCTGGCCCCGGGGCGAGGCGGCGGCAGTGGATGAGGCCCTGCGCCAGGCCGGCATCCTGGTGCGGGCCATGGCGGGCAAACCGCTGATCGATGGTTCCCTGCGGGTGAGCCTGGGCACCACCGAGCAGATGCAGCAGTTCTGGCGGGCCTATGCCCGCATCGAGGGCCTCAGCGCAGCACCGTGATCTGGGTGGTGTCGCCCAGGCTGGCGGGCAGGCTCACCGTGCGGCCCGTGCGCTGCACCGGTGTGCCGGCCATCGCCTGCAGGAACGGCTCCACGCCGCCCTGATCGCAGCCGGCCGGCACCTTGCCGCTCACGTACTGCACCGGGATCACGCGCCGGGGGCCCAGTTCGCGCACCACGGCTGCCGCTTCCGGGCCGTCGTACACCTTGGCTCCGCCGCCCACGCCGATGATCAGCACATCGGGCTTGCCCAGCAACACCCGATCTTCCGGGGAGAGGCTGGCGGCGGTGCCGCCCAGGTGGGCGATCTCCAGGCCCCCCTGCTTCCAGCGCCAGAGGGTGGCCTGGCCGAAGCGGCGACCGCCGAAGCGATCGTGCGGGGCGGCGACCCCCTCAATCGTGAGCCCGTTGATCCGGTAGGAGCCGGGGCTGCTGAGCAGCCGGCCGCTGGCCACCGGAGCCCCCTCCTCCAGCAGGCGGCTGCTGGCGAGCACCACGTTGGCGCTCACCCGCGGCTCCGCCAGACCCGCGGCGCAGGCCACCGCCTTGAAGGGGTTGAGCAGCACCGTGGCACCGCCCCCCTGGATCAACAGGGCGCTGTGGCCGTAGCTGGTGATCGTGACCCCACCGCCACCGCCACCGCCGCCACGGGCCTGGGCCGGCCCCACCAGGGTGGCGCTGAGGCAGGCGCTCAGGACCAGCCCCAGGCCAGAAGCAGCGCTGCTGCGCTGGCGGGTGCCGGTGGGGCGGTTCGGCTGGGCCATGGCGATCGGAAGGGCCTGAACTGGCAAGGCCTGAACCTTAATGGGTGCGCCCGGGGCGGAAATGGGTGCGCCTGGGGTGGAAATGGGTGCCCCCCGGGCGGAACATCCCACCCGGTTGCCGTTCAGGCCGCCGCTTCCCGCAGGAAGTTGGCCAGCAGCTGGTGGCCGTTCTGGGTGAGCACGCTCTCCGGGTGGAACTGCACCCCCTGCAGATGGGGGTAGGCGCGGTGGCGCAGGCCCATGATCGTGCCGTCCTCCAGCCAGGCGGTGATCTCCAGGCAGTCGGGCAGCGACTCCCGCTCGGCGATCAGGCTGTGGTAGCGGGTGGCCGTGAGCGGATTGGGCAGGCCGGCGAACACGCCCTGGCCGGCGTGCAGCACCGGTGAGGTTTTGCCGTGCATCAGCTCCTTGGCGCGCACCACCCTGCCGCCATACACCTGGGCGATCGATTGATGGCCCAGGCACACCCCCAGGGTGGGCACGCTGGGGCTCAGCTCCCGCAGCACCTCCAGGCACACGCCGGATTGATCGGGATCGCCGGGGCCGGGGGAGATCAGGATGGCATCGGGAGCCAGGGCGCGGATCTGCTCGAGGCTGAGGGCATCGTTGCGCTCCACCCGCAGCTCCGCGCAGATCGGGTGTTCAGCCGCCAGCTCCCCCAGGTACTGCACCAGGTTGAAGGTGAAGCTGTCGTAGTTGTCGAGAACGAGGAGCATCAGCCCGGTGGTGGTGTCGCCGCCGCGGGCGGAGGGCCGTGACGATGGCCCTATTCAAAGGCCCGGCCGGGCGGTTCAGAGCCCCAGCCGCGCCAGGAATGGCGGCAACAGCAGCAGCAGGCCGATCAGCAGGGAGCTCAGCGCTGCCACGAGCACGGCGGCGGCGGCGCAGTCCTTGGCGATGCGGGCCAGGGGGTGAAAGCGGCGGCCGATGGCCAGATCCACCACGGCTTCGGTGGCGGTGTTCAGCAGTTCCAGCACCAGCACCGCCGCCACGGTGAGCACCAGTACCGCCAGCTGGGCCGCGGGCAGCTGCAGCCACAGCCCGAGGCTGAAGGTGATGCCCCCCGTCACCACATGGATGCGGAAGTTGCGCTGGCTGCGGAAGCCGTAGATCAGCCCCTGGGCGGCGTAGCGAAAGCTGGCCGGCAGGTCGCCCGCCACCTGCCAGGCCCCAAGCCGTTTCACGTTGCTTCGCCGCGGCGCCGGCAGCGGGCTGGGATTGGCCGGAGGCGGCGGTTCCTGAGGGACGTACATGCTCAAGCGTCCGCAACCCTGCCCGGGCAGACGTTACCCCCGGCCGCCAGCCGCGAGAAGGGCCTCCTGGCGGGCGAGCATCGCGGCCAGGGACGGCTCATCGGGGTGATCCCAGCCCAGCAGGTGCAGCAGGCCGTGGCTGGCCAGGAACAGCAGCTCCTGCTCGAGGCCGTGGCCGTGCTCGGCCGCCTGGCGGGCGGCGGTGTCGAGCGAGATCACGATGTCGCCCAGTTCCAGGGGTTCCGCGTCGGCGGC
>JBJTHL010000135.1:0-4880 GCA_046094445.1 Vulcanococcus sp. | reverse complement strand
GGCGGTGGCGCAGGCAGCAGGCGGCCACACGGGCCACGTCGTCCTCCGTCACCTCGGTGCGGCCCTCGAAGGCGGCCAGGGCGCGGGCGGCGCGGTTGGTCACGATGTCGCCGCGCAGGCCGTCAACATCCAGTTCGCCGCAGATGGCGCTGATGCGGATGCGCAGGTCGTCGTCGATCTGCACGTGCGGCAGGCGGTTCTGCGCCTCCATCACCCGGGCCTGCAGGGCGTCCTGGCTGGGCTGCACGGCGCTGTTGAAGCCGTCGGGGTCGTTGTCGAAGGCGGTGCGCTGATCCACCACCTGCACCCGCAGTTCGGGATCGCGCACGGTGCGCACTTCCACGCTCATGCCGAAACGATCGAGCAGCTGCGGGCGCAGCTCCCCTTCCTCCGGGTTGCCGGAGCCGATCAACACGAAGCGGGCCGGGTGGCGCACGCTCACGCCCTCGCGCTCCACGGTGTTCCAGCCCGAGGCGGCCGAATCCAGCAGCACGTCCACGAGGTGGTCGTCGAGCAGGTTCACCTCATCCACGTAGAGCAGGCCGCGGTTGGCCTTGGCTAGCAGGCCCGGCTCGAAGGCGCGCACGCCCTCGCTCAGGGCCTTCTCGATGTCGATGGTGCCGCAGAGGCGATCTTCGGTGGCGCCCAGGGGCAGGTCCACCATCGGCACCTGGCGCTTCTCGGTGGCCAGGCTGTCGCCGTGCTCGGCCCGCTGGCGCACCTCGCTGCTCTGCAGGTCGGGGTCGGTCGGGGAGCTGTTGGAAGGATCGCCCGCCACCACATCGATCTCGGGCAGCAGATCCGCCAGGGCGCGGATCGTGGTGCTCTTGCCCGTGCCCCGGTCGCCCATGATCATCACGCCGCCGATGCGCGGATCGATCACGTTGAGCAGCAGCGCCAGTTTCATCTCCTCCTGCCCCACGACCTGGGTGAAGGGGAAGACCCTGCGCTTGCGGGCTTGCGTCACGGTTGGCGGCTGACTGGCGGTGGTGGCGATTGTTTCACAGGCGCTTCGGCGCTGCGGGCCTCCGCCGCCGGTAGCAGGCTGAGCACCTGGGGCGGCGTGGCATCGGCCGGGTAGATCAGCCGCACCCGCAGCTGACGGCTGCCCCCCGCTGCCAGGGTCACCGTGCCCAGGGCGGGGCCCTGCTGGCCGGCGCGCTGGATCAGATGGAACTGACGGCGGCCGCTGGCGCTGGGTTGTGCCCCCGGCGGGGGTTCAGCATCCAGGCCGCTCACCTCCACCGTGCCGCGGAACAGCACGGCTCGGGAGGGTTCCGGCTTGAAGCGCAGGCCACCGAGGGGCTGATCGTGCTTGAGCGGCGCATCGAGCTGCAGCTGCAGGCGTACGGGCTGCGACTGGGTGTTGCGCAGCGGGATGGTGAGGTCGTACTCCACGCCGTAGTTGCCGTGGGCGGCCCAGGCGGTGCCGGGATAGAAGCGCTTCAGCTCGGCGGTCTGCACCTGGGCGGTGCCGAGGCTGCCCCGCTCCAGGCTGCTGATCGGCCAGGAGATGGGGGCGCGGCTGGCACTCAGCCAACGCTGGCCCGGATCGGTGATGGTGGCGCTCCAGCTGCTGCCGATCTGCACACCGCTCACCCGTGAATACACCATGGCGCCCTGGCTGCCGCGGGGGGTGGGCGTGTGCTCCTTGGGGCTGAGGGGCCCATCCAGCACGGCGAGCCAATCGCGGGTGCTCGGTGGAGCCTCCCCCTGGCCGAAGGCCGCCAGGCTGGCCAGGCTCACCGGCCCGTCGCTCTGCAGGCGCAGCTGCAGGTTGCGACCGTTGAGCAGCGGATCCAGCCCCCGCACCGGCAGGGTCAGCATCAGCAACGTGGTGGGTTGCCCCGGCTGCAGCACCCATTGCTGCGGCAGCAGGGGGCTGCGCTGGCGGCTCAGCATCTCGCTGGCCACACGGCTGCCGGGGCCGGAGAACACCGTGCCGTCCTGGGGCAGCAGGGCTGGCAACGGCAGGAAGGGGGCCGCCGGTTGCAGGCGGTCGGTGGCCTGGGAGAGGGCGGTGGAGCCCGCCAGCAACCGCAGGGTTACGGCCTGCTGGCCGCGGGGCTGAGCCAGCACCCCGAGCCAGAGGGTGGAATCGAGGCTCTCCGGCCTCCCCGCGTACACGTGATGGCTGAACAGATCAAAGCGGCCGTTCAGGGGCACATCGAGATGGGCCTCGGGCTGGCCGCGGCCGGCGCTGGGGAAGGTGGAGAGCAGCACCCCCGGGGCTGTGATCAGCTCGGGGTTGTTGTCATTCACCATCAGCACCCCGTCCAGGGCACCGGGCAGGGGGGCCACGGTCTGCGGCCGCAGGATCGAGCTGGGAGGCTGGGCGGCCGGGGTCGGGGTGGCTGGCGCGGCCGCCGGGGTGTCCTGGGCGCACACCGGGGCCTGGGATCCGGCGGCAAGCAGCAGCCAGAGTGCCGCACGGGATAGGCCAGCGCCTGCGCCTGCGGGACGCTGCATCGGGCTGGAGCTGCTCATCGGGGGGCTGGGGTGATGGGGGTGCGGCCCACCAGCGTGCGGGCCACCTCCGCGGCCATGGCACGGATCAGGTCGGTGGAGCGCTGATCGTTGAAGGGGCCCTTCACCATGAAGGCCGCCACGGCCCGCTGGCCGTTGGGCAGCTCGATCAGCCCGCCGTCGGCGTAGGCGATGCCGATGTCGCCGGTCTTGTTGAGCACCGTCACCCCGCGGGCCAGCAGGTCGCTGTCGGGATCAGCGGAGTCGCCACCCAGGCCCATCAGCAGGCCGAGGGGCAGCAGGGTGTTGGTGCGTGACTTGCCCATCACCTCGCGGAACAGGTCGCGGGCGCGGGGGCTCAGCTTCTCGCCTGTGTCCACCAGGGCGATGGTGCGGGCCAGGTCGTGGGAGCTGGTGGTGTTGGTGCCGTCGAGATCGGGCAACCAGTTGCGGATCACCGTGGCGGTCAGGCCCATGGCCTGAAAGCGGGTGTTGAGGGTGCTCTTGCCCCCCAGCCGCTTGATCAGCAGGTTGGTGGCGGTGTTGTCGCTCACCCGGATCATCTCCGTGGCGGCCTCCCAGAACGGGAAACGGGTGCCGAGCGGACGGCTGGCCATCCAGCCGGCACCGCCCCCCACCACCTCCTTGCTGAGCAGCAGCGGGTCGTTCCACTTCAGGCGGCCCCCATCCAGCTCCTCAAGGGCCGCCAGCAGCACCGGTGTCTTGATCGAGCTGGCGGCCGGCAGGGGCTTGTCGGGTTGCAGCTGGGCGAAGCGGCCGTCATCGAGCACCAGCAGGTAGCCGCTGACCTGCAGATCCTTCTGCTGCGCCGCCAACCGGGCCCAGCTCTGGCTGAGGGCCGTGAGTTCCGTGCGGGGCTCAAAGCGCCCCAGGGCCAGGCCCCGCGGCAGCGGCTGCAGGGAGGGGAGTCCGGCCGGAAGCGCCGGGGTGGCGGCCGTCTGGCCCTGGCCGAGTTTCGGTGCCAGCAGCTTGAGGGCGGTGCCGGTGATCACCCCCAGGCCGATGCCCATCACCAGCAGCCGCAGGATCAGGGGCAGGGGACCCGCCCAGGCCTTGCCGGCCTTGGGACGTGCGGGGCGGCTGGCGCTCACGGAGTGCGGCTCGCGGCGATCGGACCGGACCTTAGGGGGTTCTCCGCTCGGCTGCCCAGCGCAGCTGGCGCACCATTCCCCGCAGCAGCGCCAGCTCCGGTTCGCGCACCAGGGCCCGCTGCAGCAGCGCCCGCAGCTTGGCCATGCGGGCATGGGCCGTGTGGGGATACAGAAAGCCCACCTGCAGCAACAGCGCCTCGGCGTCGGCCAGGGTGGCCTCCAGGGCAGCGCGGGCGCAGGGATCAACCGCGGGATCGGCAGCGCCCTGCGCCGCTGGCTCCGCTGGGTTCTGCCGCAGCTGCTGCAATTCATGCAGGCAGATGGCCACGGCGTGGGAGAGGTTCAGGGAGCTGTAGGCCGCGCCGGTGTCGAGCCGCAGCACGCGCCCCGCCTGCAGCAGCTCGTCGTTGCTGAGCCCGCGGTCCTCGCGGCCGAACACCAGGGCACCCCAGCAGGCCTGGGCCGGCGGCCCAGGCTGACCGGCCAACAGCCAGTGCAGAGCTTCACTGGCGCCGCAGAGCGGCAGCGCCTCCTGCTCCAGCCGGCCGCTGGTGGCCACCACCCGGTGGCAGTCCGCCAGGGCTGCCGCCAGATCGGGGAACCGACGCGCCCGCTCCAGCAACGCTCCCCCATGCACGGCCATACGCCTGGCCTCCTCACCGGCGGGATCGCAGCGGGGGGCCACCAAGCGCAGTTCATCGAGGCCGAAGTTGGCGCAGAGCCGGGCCACGCTGCCCACGTTCAGCGGGCCGGCCGGCTCCACCAGCACCAGGGCCAGGCTCACGAGAGCGTGTGCAGGAAGGCCAGCAGATCCGCCATGGCCTGGGGCTCCGGCTGGAAGCGGGGCATCGGCGGCGTCCGACCGCTCACCACCTGCTGGATCAGCTGGCGATCGTTACGCCGGCCGCCGACACCATGCAGGTTCGGGCCCACCATGCCCTGGGCGGCGATGCCGTGGCAGCCGGCGCAGTTGATCAGAAACAGCTGTTCGCCGCGGTCCTGGCTGCCACTCTGTTTCAAAGTTGTGCGGGTGTAAGGGTCGCTGCGCACCGCGGGCAGTAGCACCAGCAGGGCCAGGATCGCCAGGCAGGCGGCCGCCACCAGGGCGAGGGCCGGGATCAGGCCGCGGCTGCGGGGACTCTCGGCAGCGGCTGTGGGGCTGGTCTCGGCGGTCACGGTTGTTTCAGGCTGGTCACACTTCCCCCCGGGGCCGTGGGAGAATTGTGCACGCATTCCGGCAGCCCTCGGACCATGATCGAACCCCTGCTCTGCGGCATCGTGCTCGGTCTGATCCCCGTGACA
>JBJTHL010000134.1:0-3611 GCA_046094445.1 Vulcanococcus sp. | reverse complement strand
GCCTACCCCCAGCCGGCCCCCGCCGCCCTGGCCGTGGCCTTGGCGGTGGCGGGCTGGCGGCTGCGGCCCCGCACCTGTGTGCATCAGGCCTGGTGGCCCTGGCTGCCTGCGGTTCTGCACGCCCGCGTTCTGGCGGTTCAGGCGGCCCTGGCCCGGCAGCCGGGCCCTGGTTGTTAGCGTCCCAGCCGGCCCACCATGCAACCGCAGTGCGACAGCTCAGCCCAGCCGATCAGCGGGTGCTGCTGGTGCGCCTGCCCTGCAATCCGATCTTTCCCATCGGCCCGGTGTACCTGGCCGATCACCTCCATAAGCAGTTCCCGCAGCTGAGTCAGCAGATCCTTGATCTGGCGGCGGTTCCCCTGCTCGATGTGGAGGCCGTGCTGCTGGAGCGCATCGAGGCCTTCCGGCCCACGCTGCTGGTGTTTTCCTGGCGCGACATTCAGATCTATGCGCCGGTGGATGGGCGCGGCGGTAACCCGCTGCAGAACTCTTTCGAGGTGTTTTACGCCCGCAATCCGCTGCGGCGACTGAGGGGAGCCTTCGGTGGCCTGCGGCTGATGGCCTCGTTCTACGGGGAGTTGTGGCGCAACCTGCGGCTGGTGCGCCGCGGCCTGCGCCGAGCCCGCCAATGGGAACCCCAGGCCCTAGCGGTGCTGGGCGGTGGGGCCGTGAGCGTGTTCTACGAGCAGCTGGGGCGGCAGCTGCCGAGGGGCACGGTGGTGTCGGTTGGGGAGGGTGAGCCGCTGCTGGAGAAGCTGATTCGCGGTGAATCGCTCGCTGGTGAGCGCTGCTTCCTGGCGGGTGAGGCACCGCGGCCGGGGCTGATCCATGAGCAACCGGCGGGTATGGAGAAAACCGCCTGTGATTACAGCTATATCGCTTCGATCTGGCCGCAGCTGGATTGGTATCTCGACGGTGGCGACTTCTACGTGGGTGTGCAGACCAAACGCGGCTGCCCCCACAACTGCTGCTACTGCGTGTACACGGTGGTGGAGGGCAAGGCGGTGCGCGTGAACCCGGTGCAGGAGGTGATCGCCGAGATGCGCCAGCTGTATGCGAAGGGGGTACGCGGCTTCTGGTTCACCGATGCCCAGTTCATCCCGGCGCGTCGCTACATCGACGATGCCAAGGAGCTGCTGCGGGCGGTGCAGGCCGAGGGGTGGAGCGACATCCGCTGGGCTGCCTATATCCGCGCCGACAACCTCGATGCCGAGTTGTCGGAGCTGATGGTGGCCACCGGCATGGACTACTTCGAGATCGGCATCACGTCCGGTTCCCAGGAGCTCGTGCGCAAGATGCGCATGGGCTACAACCTGCGCACTGTCTTAGAGAACTGCCGCCTGCTGGCCCGCGCCGGTTTCCGCGAGCACGTGTCGGTGAACTATTCGTTCAATGTGATCGACGAGCGGCCTGAAACGATTCGCCAGACCGTGGCCTATCACCGCGAGCTGGAGCGAATCTTCGGGGCCGACAAGGTGGAGCCGGCGATCTTCTTCATCGGCCTCCAGCCCCATACCCATCTCGAGCAATACGGCTTCGATCAGGGGCTGATCCGGCCGGGTTACAACCCGATGAGCATGCTGCCCTGGACCGCGCGGCAGCTGCTCTGGAACCCAGAGCCGATGGGCAGCACCTTCGGCCGCATCTGCCTGGAGGCGTTTGCGCGCAACCCCGGCGATTTCGGCCGGACGGTGATGGACCTCCTGGAGCGGGATTACGGCCTGGCCCCGCTGGAGGAGGCGCTGCATGCGCCGGTGGAGGGCCGCCGGGCCCTGGCCACGGCGACGCGCTGAGTTCAGCGACCTGCTGCCCACCAGCGCCGCCGGGCCAGCAGCAGCAGGCTCAGGCCAAGCCAGCCCAGGACGCCGCCGATCGGGTTGGCGGGGCCGATCAGCCACGAGGGTGCTGCAGGATTCACGGCCGCCAAGCCCTGGTTCAGCAGGAACCAGCCCCCCACAAGCCCCCCGTGCAGGCCCACAGCTCCCCAGAGCAGGTCGTCATCGGCGCGGCGCTGCAGCCCCAGGGCCAGACCAAGCAGCAGTAACCCGCCCAGCAGGCCGAGCAGTTCGAGGGGGGGGAGGTTGAAGCGTGTGTGCACCAGGCTGAACAGGGCCGCCTGAAGCCAGAGCGCACGCTGAGCCCCCACCAACAGGCTCAGCTCCCCCAGGAGCCAGCCACGGAACAGGAGTTCCTCGGCAAAGCCAACCCCCAGCCCCAGGGCCAGGGCATTCAGGGCCAGCCCGGTGCTGAGATGCGGCTGCCAGCTGATCTGGCCGGCCAGGGTGAGCCCTGCCGCCACCAGCGCCAGCAGCAGCAGTGCCTTGAGCAGGCCCCGCACCAGCCCCTCGGTCACGGACGCCGTTGTTCTGCGCACGCCCAGGCGCCGCCAGGGTTCCGCGCTGCCCCACACCCGTCGCAACCGCTGCGGCAGGCTGATCAGCAGAGCCGCCACCGCAGGCAGGGCCGCCAGTGCGGCGCGCTGGGCTTCGGCCACCCCGAGCAGCCCCAGCAGCAGTTGTGAGCCCAGAAAGAGGCCCACCAGGGCGGCGGGGTAGAGCACAGTCCCCCACCAGCGGGGTGTCATTCCTCGGGCTCGATCGTGCTGCTGAGACCCTTGGCCTTGAGGGTTTCGCAATAGAACTCCGCCGGTTCGATGTCGCACACGATCACCAAGCCCACCCCGGTGTTGTGGGCCTCGAGCATCACGGCGATCGCGTCCTGCTCGCTCAGGCTCGGCACCACCTGTCTGAGGGTGCCCACCACGTATTCCATGGTGTTCACCGGGTCGTTATGCAGCAGCACCTTGTAGCGCGGTGATGGTTTGCGCACCCGTTCCGGTGCTTTCTCCATCACCGCGGCGCCGCCTTCACGGGCCGGGGTTTGGCTGGCGCGCAGAGGGGAGAGGGGCAGCGTCATCGCAACCATGGTCGATTCGCTGAGATCGTGTGGGAGTTGGAGAGGCAGGTTCCAATCGTAGGCGGGGCAACAGGGCACTTCAGCCCTGCAGCGCCGTCTGAATCCGCCGCATCGCCTCCAGCACGTTCTCGCGGCTGTTGAAGGCCGAGAGGCGGAAGTAGCCCTCGCCGGCGGCGCCGAAGCCGCTGCCCGGGGTGCCCACCACGTTCGCCTGGCTGAGCAGCAGATCGAAGAACCCCCAGGAATCCACGCCGGCGGGCGTCTTGATCCACACGTAGGGGGCCTGTTCGCCGCCGAACACCTCCAGGCCCGCCGCGCTCAGTTCGCGGCGGATGATCGCGGCGTTCTCCATGTAAAAGGCAATCAGCGCCTTCACCTGGGCCTGGCCTTCAGGGGAATACACCGCCTCGGCGCCCCGCTGCACGATGTAGCTCACGCCGTTGAACTTGGTGCATTGCCGGCGGTTCCACAGCCCCCACAGTTCCACCGGCTCGCCGTTGGCGGCGGTGCCCATCAGGCCGCGGGGCACCACGGTGAGGGCGCAGCGGGTGCCCGTGAAGCCGGCGTTCTTGGAGAACGACCGGAACTCAATGGCGCACTCGCGGGCCCCTTCGATCTCATAGATCGAGTGGGGTAGGGAGGGGTCCTGGATGAAGGCCTCGTAGGCCGCATCGAACAGGATCAGTGCCCCGTGG
>JBJTHL010000133.1:0-24372 GCA_046094445.1 Vulcanococcus sp. | reverse complement strand
CCTCAAGAAAGAAGCCCTCGAGGCCTACCTGACCAACTACAGCGCTGGCCACGAAGAGGCCATCCAGTACCAGGTCACCAACGGCAAGAACGCCATGCCCGCCTTCGGCGGCAAGCTCAGCGCCGGCGACATCGCCGACGTTGCCGCCTACGTCGAATCCATGTCCCAGAAGGGCTGGGCCTGATCCACAAGCCATAGCCCGATCGGCGATCGCGCCGGTCGTCCTCCAGCCGCCCCTTCGGGGGCGGTTTTTTGTTGGCTGGTCATCCCGCCGCTGGGCTTGCCATGGTGAGCGCAGACGAACGCTCGCCATTCATGGGATCCGCCGAACCTCTGCCACTGCAATTGCCACTGCAACTGCCGCTGCAACTGCCGCTGCATCAGCCCCTGCCCGAGCCCCAAGCGCATCGGCTGGGGCCCGAGGCCAAGTTCGCCGCGATGGCCCAGTTCCTGCGCCGCAGCCAGCTGGCAGTGATCCAGCCCCTGCCGGGATCCCTGGCTCCTCCAGCCTGAAGCAAGGGGATCATCGACTCACCTGCCGCCGCTGCGCCAGCACCGCCAGGTAGAGGTCTTCAGGCACCTCGCGGATGTCGTATTCACTGGGGAGCACACCGTGCACGTGACGGTGCACCACCAGCCAACAATTGCGCTCCGCATCACGGCTGGTGGTGTCAAACGCGAAGGACTCGCGGGCCAACTGCTCCACCAGAGGCTCCGGGGCGTGCGTTTGCTCAGACATTCGCCACACTGTGCGCAGAACTGGCGGCCATCATGACGACAGCGCGCAGGCTCATGGCCACCTTGGGCGCCGGTGGACTCTGCTGCTGTGCCACAGCCCTACCAGCCAGGGCACTGGCCGAGAACGCCGATCTGCAGCTGATCAAAGGCGGTGCCACCCCGGCGGCCATCCAAGGCGGGTCGAGCCGCCAGCAGCTCAGTTGCCCGTTGCTGGTGAAGCCCAGCGAGGCAGGTCTGCAACCGCTGCGCATCGCGCCGAATCAGGTGGAAGCCAAGAACAGGCTCGGCTGCCTATCGAGCAGCGATGCGATCTACGGCCCCGATGGCTGCCCGAAGCAGCTCTGTGGGAGCGGCCGCGGAGTGATCCTCCTGCCCGAGGGCAGCCCCTCACCCACGGCACCTCGTCTGCCGGCGCCGTAGGTCAGCTGGACGGTCAGCAGATCCTGCCGGTTCACCGCCCAGGGCGGTGCGGCTGGCACGGCACCAGGGAGGAGGGCCGAATCCGGCCGTTCGGTTCTCCCCTCCGTCACAGCCCTGCAGGCGCCATACGGTTCTGGCAACCGATCCATCGCCTGAGGTCGCGCATGCATCCCACAGCCGAGCTGTTCACCGAAAAGGCCTGGGCCGCCGTGGTGGCATCCCAGCAACTGGCCCAGCAGAGGCGCCAGCAGCAGATGGAGTGCGAACACCTCTTCGCCGCGCTTCTGGCGCAGCAGGGACTGGCCACCCGGATCCTGGAGAAGGCCGGCGTGGATGTGGGCACCCTCAGCCAGAAGCTGGAGGCCTTCATCACCGGTCAGCCGAGCCTGAGCGCCCCGCCGGAGAACGTTTACCTGGGGAAGGGCCTCAACACCCTGCTGGATCAGGCCAACAGCCTCAAGCAGAGCTATGGCGACAGCTTCATCGCCATTGAACACCTGCTGCTGGCCCTGGCCATCGACGATCGCTGCGGCAAGCAGCTGCTCAGCCAGGCGGGCACCTCAGCCGACAAACTCAAGGACGCCGTGCAGGCCATCCGCGGAACCCAGACCGTGACCGACCAGAACCCCGAAGGAACCTACGAATCGCTGGAGAAGTACGGACGCGACCTCACCGACGCCGCCCGAAGCGGCAAGCTCGATCCGGTGATCGGCCGCGACGAGGAGATCCGGCGCACGATTCAGATCCTCAGCCGCCGCACCAAGAACAATCCGGTGCTGATCGGTGAACCCGGTGTCGGCAAGACGGCGATCGTGGAGGGCCTGGCCCAGCGCATCGTGAACGGTGATGTGCCGGAGGCGTTGCAGAACCGACAGCTCATCGCCCTCGACATGGGGGCCCTGATCGCCGGCGCCAAGTACCGCGGCGAATTCGAGGAGCGGCTCAAGGCCGTGCTGAAGGAGGTGACCGCCTCCGAAGGCCAGATCGTGCTGTTCATCGACGAGATCCACACCGTGGTGGGCGCCGGTGCCAGCGGTGGCGCCATGGATGCCAGCAACCTGCTGAAGCCGATGCTCGCCCGCGGCGAACTGCGCTGCATCGGCGCCACCACCCTCGATGAGCACCGCCAGCACATCGAAAAAGACCCGGCCCTGGAGCGCCGCTTCCAGCAGGTGTTCGTGGATCAACCCACGGTGGAGGACACCATCTCGATCCTGCGGGGGCTCAAGGAGCGCTACGAGGTGCACCACGGTGTGCGCATCGCCGACAACGCCCTGGTGGCAGCCGCGGTGCTGAGCAGCCGCTACATCGCCGATCGCTTCCTGCCGGACAAGGCCATCGACCTGGTGGATGAATCGGCCGCTCGGCTGAAGATGGAGATCACCTCCAAGCCGGAGGAGATCGATGAACTCGATCGCCGGATCCTGCAACTGGAGATGGAAAAGCTCTCACTGGGGCGCGAATCCGATGCCGCCAGCCGCGACCGGCTGGAGCGGCTGGAGAAGGAGCTGGCGGAACTGCGGGAGCAGCAAAGTTCCCTGAACGCCCAATGGCAGGCCGAAAAGGGCTCGATCGATGCCCTGAGCGCCCTGAAAGAAGAGATCGAGCAGGTGCAGCTGCAGGTGGAGCAGGCCAAGCGCAACTACGACCTCAACAAAGCCGCCGAGCTGGAGTACGGCACCCTGGCTTCGCTGCACAAGCAGCTGGCCGCCAAGGAGGCCGAGCTGGGCGGTGGCGATGGGCAGGGCAACCGCGACGGTCGTGAGAAGGCCTTGCTGCGCGAAGAGGTCACCGAGGAGGACATCGCCGAGGTGATTGCCAAGTGGACCGGCATTCCGGTGAGCAAGCTGGTGCAAAGCGAGATGGAGAAACTGCTCCACCTGGAGGACGAACTGCACACCCGCGTGATCGGACAGCAGCATGCCGTGACCGCCGTCGCTGATGCCATTCAGCGCTCCCGGGCCGGGTTGAGCGATCCCAATCGCCCGATCGCCTCCTTCCTCTTCCTGGGCCCCACCGGCGTGGGCAAAACCGAGCTCTGCAAAGCCCTGGCCGCCCAGCTGTTCGACAGCGAGGAGGCGATGGTGCGCATCGACATGAGCGAGTACATGGAGAAGCACGCCGTGAGCCGCCTGATCGGCGCCCCTCCGGGCTACGTGGGTTACGAGGAGGGCGGCCAGCTCACCGAAGCGGTGCGCCGCCGGCCCTATGCCGTGATCCTGTTCGACGAGGTGGAAAAGGCCCACCCCGATGTGTTCAACGTGATGCTGCAGATCCTCGATGACGGCCGCGTCACCGATGGGCAGGGCCGAACGGTGGATTTCAAGAACACGATCCTGATCCTCACCAGCAACATCGGCAGCGCCTCGATTCTCGATCTGGCCGGCGACCCCGCCCGCCATGGCGAGATGGAGGCTCGGGTGAACGATGCCCTGCGGGCCCACTTCCGGCCTGAATTTCTCAACCGTTTGGATGAATCGATCATCTTTCACAGCCTGAGGCAGGAGGAATTACGCCAGATTGTGGAGCTGCAGGTGCAACGTTTGGCGCAGCGACTGGAGGAGAAGAAGCTCGAACTCCAGCTCAACCGCGAGGCCCTCGATTGGCTCGCCAGCGTTGGCTACGACCCGGTGTACGGCGCACGGCCACTCAAGCGGGCGATCCAGCGGGAACTGGAAACGCCGATTGCCAAGGGAATCCTGGCGGGACGCTTCAGTGCTGGGAACAGCATTCAGGTGGAGGTGCGCCTGGACGGGGGCAACCGACAGCTGCACTTTGAGCCGCGCGATGCCAGCCGTCTGACTGTGATGGCGACAGCTAACAGCTGATCCAATCGCAACCGCAGGCCAACACCAGGCCCGTCGCTGACGCGACGGGCTTTTTCATGCCGATCAGCGTTGATGCAGCATCACCGCCGAATGAGTCATCGCGGCTCAGCCATCGGCCTAGAGAGGACTGTGGGCCAATGCCCATTCCTACTGCACATTCAATCATGACCTCTCTGCATCTGCTCAGCGATGAACAGGCTCAGACCGTGAGCGGTGGCTGGTTCGGGTTTGTGAGCAAATCCAACACGACCACCGTGACCCAGGACAACAGCGCAGCCAACATCGCCATCGCGGGCTTCGGCGGTGCCGGAATCATCAACCTGCAAGGCAACAACGCCTTTGTCCTGTCCGGGATTGTCTGAATCCTGACGACAAACCAACACCACACACTCACATCATGACAACCCTGATCGAACTCAGCGACAAGCAAAGCGAGTCGCTGTCTGGCGGCTGGTACCTGGCCTCCAACTTTACCAACCTGAGCCAGCGTAATGCTGCCGCCAACGTTGCCGTGGCACTGGGCGGACCCACCGTCATTGGCAATGGTCAGTTCAACACCGCCATCGTGGGTTCTCTGATCGCCTGAGCCACCACAGCGTACCCACGCCGCGGCATCCGAGCGATCTCCAGTGCCGCGGTTTTTCTCCTCCTCAACTGCCATGAAGATCCTGACTGAGCCGGAGGCCGAACGCCTGCGTGGCGGCCTTGGCCCGATCACAGTGTCACCCACGGTGACCGTGAACACGGGTTTCATCAACCTGGTTCAACTCAACACCAGCGCCAATACGGCCACCAGCCTTGGCGGCAGCGCAGGCATTGCCGCGCTGCAGGGCAATGGCGTGGATCTCACGTCATTTCTGGGTTAATCCACAACCCCCTCCTCCTTCGGGCGAGGGGGTTTTCTGATCCTCATACCAAGCGATCGATGCACGTTCTCAGCGACAGCAAGGCCGAACAGTTCTGGGGCGGCCAGCCAACACCGAAAGCCGGAGGTTTTGGAGCCATTCGCGAATCTATCCGCCTGGGTGTACGCCAGATGAACATGGCGGTGAACATCATCATTGGCAGCGGCAGTATCAGCAACACTCAGATCAATCTTCTCGATGCCGGACTCAGCCTCTGAGGGGCCTCGTGAGCGTTGCACCATGAACAGTCCCGAGTTGCATCAACGGCTGTGGCACCTCTGGCGCGGCTGTTGGCCTCAACCGTCTGCCGCCTGCGTTCGACAGCACAACGAGGAGGATTGCGGAGCCGCCTGCCTGGCCACGATCTGCAGCAGCCACGGTCACACCATTCCGTTGGCTGTGGCGCGCCATTGCGTGGGCACCTCCAGCCAGGGCACCACCCTGCTGGGACTGAAGCGCGGGGCAGAAAGCCTGGGATTCCATGCGCACGCCGCCAAAGCCGAACCATCGATGCTCGATGCCTTGGATCAGCTGCCCCTGCCGCTGATCTGCCACTGGAAGGGCTGCCATTGGGTGGTGCTGCACGGCCACCAGGGCGACGACCTGCTCGCACGGTCGGTTGGCTCAGGTGTTGCTGCGTCCCAATCAATCGGTGCGCAAAGGGCAGCTGCTCGCGATGTTCGACAGCACAGGGCTGCGCAGCGAGCAGCGCCAGTTGCGCCAGGAAATCGAGGCACTGCAACGCCAGGCCCGCCAGGCCCAGGAGGAACAGCGCTGCCTGAACACCCAGGTGCAGGCCCTGGAGGGCCTCGCCAATTCCCTCACCGAGGCATCGCGCCGCAATGTGGATCAAGCCAGGGCGTCCTTGGCGTTCGAGCAGCGACAACTGCAGCGTTACGCCTCTCTTGTGCAGGCCGGTGCGCTGTCAAGCCGCCAGGGCCGCTGCCCCCTCAAGCCCGGCATGCGCCTCAGCGGCGATGTGGTCACCCGTCGCACCACCGTGCTGGCCTTCCTGCTCAACAAGCTGCGGCTGGGTCAGGCCAGCTGATCGAGGCTGGTGTGGAGGGCGTCGTAGCAGCGTTGCAGCTGGCTGTCGTTGATGCAGAGGGGTGGCAGCAGGTACGCCACATCCCCCAATGGCCGCAGGTAAACCCCGTGCTCCAGGCAAAGCCGCTGCAGCTGCTTGCCGGCCGGGTTGAGGTAGCTGGCTTCGCCCACGGCCAGATCGAAGGCGGCCACCGTGCCCAGGCAGCGCGGACGGCGCACCCGCGGATGCCGGCTCAAGGTCTCCAGCAACGGCCGATGGCGACTCTCGAAGTCTTGATAGCGGGGGGGATCGCTCTGCAGCAGATCCAGACTGGCCAGGGCAGCGGCGCAGCCCAGGGGATTGGCGGTGAAGCTGTGGCCGTGGAAGAAGGTGTGGGCTGGCGTTGCGCTGATGAAGCCCTGGTGGAGCCGTTCGCTGGCCATCGTCACCCCCATCGGCAGGAAACCACCGGTGAGCCCCTTGGAGAGGGCCATCAGATCGGGCTGGATGCCAGAACGCTGGCTGGCGAACAGGGCACCGGTGCGGCCGAAGCCGGTCATCACCTCATCGGCGATCAACAGAGCCCCGGCGGCCTGCACCCGCTCAGCCACGGCCCGCAGGAAAGCAGGCCGCACCATGCGCATGCCAGACGCACCCTGGATCAGGGGTTCCAGGATCACCGCCGCCGTCGGCGTCTGCAGGGCCACGTCGAGCTGGCGGAGGGCTGCGGCCTCGCGGGTCTCCAGCGTGTCGTCGTGCCAGTGGCTGTGGGGCCAGGCCACCCGCGCCACCTCAAACAGCAGCGGCTCGTAAGGCCTGGTGAACAGCGAGCGCTCCCCCAGGGCCATGGCGCCGAAGGTATCGCCGTGATAGGCCCCTTCGAAGGCGATCAGCTGACGGCGGGAGTCGTTGCCCTGGTTACGCCACCACTGCCAGGCGAGCTTGAGGGCCACCTCCACCGCCGTGGAGCCGTTGTCCGAGAAGAACAGGCGCTCCAGGCCGGTGAGAGCGCTGAGGCGCGTGGCCAGCTGCTCGGCGGGCTGATGGCTGAAGTTGGCGAAGATCACCTGCTCCAGCTGCTGGGCCTGGCGCGCGATCGCCGCGGCAATCGCTGGCTCGCCATGGCCATGCAGGGTCACCCACCAGCTGCTGATGGCATCGATCAGGCGTCGGCCATCGGTCAGTTCCAGCTCACAGCCCCGCGCCGCGCGCACAGGCAGTGGTTCGGGGCTGGTGGCCACCTGGGTGGTGGGATGCCAGAGGTGGGGATGCCAGCTCACGGGAGGGTCGCGCCGATGCTGTTGTCTAGCGGCAGTTGCCGGTCCACACCCGCACCCGCTGGTTGGCGGGGAAGTAGCTGACCCGCTGAAGCGTGCACTGCTGGCTGGCGGCGCCCGGACGCTCGATGGTGAGGCGGCCCTTGAGGCAGGTGTACACAGCCATGCGATAAGGGGAGGATGCTGCCGTTTGATCGGAGCATTGGGCCAGCTGGTCGAAACGGCGGGTCTCGTTGTTGGGCCAGTCGTGCTGGGCGTTCAGCCAGCGCTGGAACCCCGAGGGAACGGGATCGAAGGGCAGGGCCCGAGCCGGGAGTGGACAGGCCATCAGGCCCGCCAGCAGAAGCCCCGCACCAGGGAACCAGCGTGCAGGGAAAGAGCGGAGAGCGGCGGTCATGGACGCTGATTCGGAGAAGGCCGTTGCACCCGAGTCTGGGGTGATGGCGACCGGTTTGTGGGATGGGGATCAGCTGTCCTCGTCGTGGGCGAAGCGGTTGTAGAGGAAGTCGAGGGCGTTGTTGCGCAGCTCGTAGTAGCGGGGGTCTTCCATGATGTCCTCACGGTTGCGGGGGCGCGGGAAGTCGATCGACAACACCTCACCGATACCGGCCGCCGGACCGTTGGTCATCATCACCAGGCGATCGGCGAGGAACAGCGCCTCATCGATGTCGTGGGTGATCATCAGCACCGTGCACTTCTGAGTGTTCCAGATCTTGAGCAGCTCCTCCTGCAGCTCCTCCTTGGTGATCGCATCCAAGGCACCGAAGGGTTCATCAAGGATCAACACCTCCGGACGGATCGCCAGGGCTCGGGCGATGGCCACCCGCTGCTTCATGCCACCAGAGATCTGCGTGATCAGCTTGTCGGCAGCCTGGGTCAGTCCCACCAGTTCCAGATGCTCCAGCACGATCTCCCGCCGCTGACGCGCACTGAGCTCCGGCTTCACGGATTCAATCGCCAGGGCGACATTGTCGTAGGCGCTCAGCCAGGGCAGCAGGGCATAGCCCTGAAACACCACCATGCGGTCGGGACCGGGGCGCTGAATCGGGCTGCCCTTGAGCAACACGCGGCCGCTGGTGGGCGTGGCAAACCCGGACACGGTGTTCAGAAGCGTGCTCTTGCCGCAACCGGAATGGCCGATCACACAGATGAACTCACCGGCCTGAATCTCGAGGTCGACCCCTTCCAGCACGGGGTACGGCCCCTTGGGGGTGGGGTAGCTGAGGCCCATGGCCTCGATGCGCAGCAGGGGGGTGGCTGTCATGGCAGTGGGGGCGTTGGAAACGGGCAGGGGCGTGGTGGTGGGGCTCAGCTCGCCATGGCGCGCGGCACGCCGATCGGGATCTCGGCCACGCTGAAGTCCTGATGGATCGAGAGGCTGTTGATGTAAGCGATCGGATCGTCGCCGTTGAAGGGAATGCCATCAAACAACTCGATGCCCGTGCGCTGGTAGGACACATCGTCGAGCCCAAGTTCACGGGCGGCGGTGCTGTACACCGACACGGCGCAGATGCGCTCAAGGATCTCCACGTAGTTGCGCGGGAAGGGAACCTCGCTCCAGCGGGCCAGCTGGGTGAGGATCCAGAGGTGTTCCGTGCGGCTGGGGCGGTTGACGCCCGGGCCGAAGAACAGGGTGTGAGGGTCGCCGTGAGGATGCTCAGGGCAACCGCTGGGCACACCGAAGCGGATCAGCTCCGGCTTCATGCCCAGGTAACGGCGATCGCTGAGCAGCTGGCTGAGCTCATCCCAGTGGCTGGGGTCGGCGCAATAGCGGCAGGCCTCCAGCAGTGCCTTGGTGAGGGCGATGTGGGTATTGGGATACGTGAGGGCCCAGTCCTCGCGAACCCCCAGCACCTTGCCGGGATGGCCCGACCAGATCTCCAGGTCGCCCACGATCGGGACATCGTGGCCTTCCCGGTCGGCCCGGTGGTTCCAGGGTTCACCCACGCAGTAGCCGTCGATCGAGCCGTCCTTGAGGTCGGCCAGCATCTGGGCCGGCGGCAGGGTCTGCAGGTGCACGTCGCGGTCGGGGTCGATCGCGTTGGAGGAGAGCCAGTAGCGCAGCAGCAGGTTGTGCATCGAGGCCGGATGCACGATGCCGAGGGTGTGGGGGTCGCGGTTGGTGCGGAGGAGGTAGTCGCGGTAGTCGGCCACAGAACCCACACCCTGCTCCGCCAGGCGCTTGGCCAGGGTGATGCCGTTGCCGTTGCGGCTCAGGGTGAGCGCCGTCACGATCGGCGTGGGATCGCCGCCGTGGCCACCGGCTGTCATCCAGGTGGGCATGCCCGAAGGCATCAGGGCCGCATCCAGGGTGCGATCCAGCAGACCATCGGTGACGCCGCGCCAGCTGGTTTCGCGCACCAGCTGCACCGCATCGAGCCCGTGCTTGGCGAAGAAGCCCTTGGCTTCCGCCACTGCCAGGGGTGCACAGGCCGCCAGCGGAATGAACCCCAGATCAAGATTCACCTTTTCCAGGCCATGGCGGGCCAGCACCTTGTGTGGTTTGGCCTGCCACTGCTTCACCCGCTTTTGGCGGTTGAGAAAATAGATCATCTCCGAGCGCAGGCTGTAGTAGCGGGGGTGGTGCACCACCTCCAGCCGCTGGCGTGGGCGGGGAATGTCGACCTCGAGGATGCCACCGATCTTCGAACCCGGACCATTGGTGAGCATCACAATGCGATCTGACAGCAAAACCGCCTCGTCCACGTCGTGGGTCACCATCACCGCAGTGAGCTCGTGCTCGTTGCAGATCTGCATCAGCTTCTCCTGCAGATTGCCGCGGGTGAGCGCATCAAGGGCACCAAAGGGCTCATCGAGCAGCAACAACTTCGGCTTGATGGCTAGGGCCCGGGCAATGGCAACCCGTTGGCGCATACCACCGGACAGTTGCAGCGGGGGTTTCTCGGCGGCATGGCCCAGACCCACCATGGTGATGTGCTCCTCCACCACAGCATCCCGCTCTCGGCGGGAGAGGTCGGGCATCACCTCCTCCACGGCCAGAGCAATGTTCTCGCGCACCGTGAGCCAGGGCAGCAGCGAGTAGTTCTGGAACACGACCATCTTGTCGGGCCCAGGCCGCTTCACGGCTTCACCCTCCAGGAGCACCGTGCCAGCGGATGGCAGATCCAAGCCGGCGATCATGTTGAGCAGGGTGCTCTTGCCACAGCCGGAGTGGCCGATCAGGGAGATGAACTCCCCTTTGCGGATTTCCAGATCGATGCCCTGGAGGGCGAGGTAGTTGCCTCCCCCCTTGAGGGGAAAATCCTTGACGACGTCGTGAACGGTGACGAGGGGTGGAGTCATGGCGTGTGCTGAGCGGATGGGTGAGCGGAAACGGTGCCCGCGGGGTGAGGAGAGTTCAGCGGCTGGCGGCGATGCGGGTTTGAATCCAGGCCATCAGGCGATCGAGCAGCAGGCCGATGGCACCGATCCAGAACACCCCCAGCACGATCTCGGAGACGTAGCCGTTCTGATTGGCATCCCAGATGAAGAAGCCGATACCAGGAGTTCCGGGCCTCACGATCTCCGCAGCGATGATGGCTAGCCAGGCCAGGCCGATGGAAATGCGCAGACCTGTGAAGATATAAGGGAGGGCTGAAGGAAGAAGGATCTTGGTGAAGAACTTCTGGCGTGACATTTGGAGCACCAGAGCCACATTGCGGTAATCCTGCGGGATCTGACGCACACCTTCTGCGGTGTTGATCAGGATCGGCCAGATCGAGGTGATGAAGATCACAAAGATGGCCGCCGGCTGGTTCTGCTGGAAGATCACCAGTGCGATCGGCACCCAGGCCAGTGGGGCCACCATGCGCAGGAATTGAAACAACGGGTCGAAGGCGCGGTTGAGCGTCTGGCTGAGGCCAACGGCAATGCCCACACCGATTCCGATCACAGCGGCCAAGGTGTAGCCAAGTGCAACCCGCGAAAGGCTGCTCATGGTGTGATGGAACAGACCTTTATCGAGCCCCCCGCGAACAAAGAAGGGATAGAGCAGGAGATCCCGGGTTCGTTCATCAGTCCACAGGCTCAGGGGGCCGGTGAGCTTGGTGAGGCCCAGGCTGGCACTGAGTTGCCAGAACAACAGGAAACCGCCGATGCCGAAGAGTGGCGGCAGGATGAATTTGCGGTTCTGCTTCCACCAGTGGCCGAGATGGAAACCGGAGCTGGGTGCTGTGATCATCGGAAGGTCCTAAACAGGAGGGGGAAACGAGTGGTGAAATAGACTGAAGGAATGGTCAGCCTTTGATCTTGAGGCTGTCGAGATAGGCTTGAGGCTTGTTCGGGTCGTAGACGGTGCCGTCAAAGAACGTCTCCACGCCACGGCTGGGAGAACGTGGAATCAGTGCGGCCGGCAGACCCAGGTCCTTGGCGGCCTGCAGCCAAAACTGATCACGAACGACCCTGTTGTTGATGGCTTCAGCCTGCTGAATCGTGTCGAGGGTGCCGGGATAAAACTTCCAGCGCAGGGATTCCAACAGGAACCACAGGGTCAGACTTTTGTAGGGGTAAGAGATCACACCGCGATCACTGCTCCAATACAGGGGGCCCATGGCCGGATCGTTCTCGGCTCGTCCGCTGGCACCGAGCTTGTACTGGCCCCGCAGGGATTGCTGCAGGACGGGAAGCGGGACGTTGTACCACTTGCGCGTGCTCAGGATTCGAGCCGCTTGCTCCTTGTTCTGCGGTTGATCCAGCCACATCTGCGCCTCGATCAGCCCCTTCAGCAGAGCCACAGTGGCCTTGGGATTCTTCTCCACCCAATCGGAACGCACGGCAAGGTATTCCTCGGGATGCACCTTCCAGATCTGGGCGGTCGTAGCGGCCAGATAGCCCACGCGGTCCCTCGTGATACGGGAAGGCCAGGGGTCGCCAGTGGAAAAGGCCTCTGTGGTGCCATTGATCATGCCCTGGAGCGTCTCCGGCGCTGGCACCGTGAGCAGCTCCACATCCTTGGTGGGATTCACACCACCGGCGGCCAACCAATAGCGGATCCAGAGATCCTGATTAGCCCTGGGAAAGGTGTAGGCCGCTCGAAATTGACGGCCCTGCTTCTGATGAAAGCGCTGGAAAAAGCCCGGTGACGAAGCCTTGAGATCGACGCTGAGATTGCCATCCTTCACCGAGTTGGCCGCAGCGATAGCGTTGCCCTGGCTCATCAGCATGGCCAGCACCGTCATCGGCACCTTCTTGCCATTGGTGAGGGCCCCTTCGCTGATCATCTGGGGCATCGGCATCTGCCACTGCCCACCATCGATGCCGCCACCGGCAGCACCCAGCACCACGTTGTCGCGTGCGGCCGACCAACTGGCCTGCTTGCTGAGCTTGACATCGAGACCGTGCCTGGCAAAGAAACCTTTCTCCACGCCCACCACCAGGGGGGCTGCTTCCAGGATCGGGACGAACCCCAGGCTGATGCTGCCTGTTTCCAACTGCGCAGCAGCCTGGCGATTGATGGAAATCTTCGGCTCGTTGACCAGACCACTGCGATCCGGAGGATTGCCGAGGCAGCCACTCACCAGCAGTGAACTGCTCAAAGCCCCAGCAGCCAGGGCGAGGAAGGGTCGACGTTTGGCCATAGACAAGGCCAACGAAGGTAGGGACAAGTCGAAGAATCAAGACGCAGACATCAATCCGCAGCAAAGCCACCAGCCGTTGCAACTTGATTCATTAGAGAGACAACGCAAAGCCAATCCTTCGCTTGAAGAAGTGGCAGCCACTAGCTGGCATTTGGATGGGCGTGAGCTCCAGACTTGAAGCTGGCGGAAGATCAGGTGGGGGCACTGAGGCGTTGGGGATACGCAGCTGAAGCGTTGCCAACCACCGTGATAAGAAGCCGTTATCAGCCCAGACTGTGACGCACACCCAGCCAGAAGCCCAGCACCATCGCGAGCATCAGCAGGAAACGGACCAACAAGAAACGGATCACATTTTCACGGCGCACCATCATGGCTTCAAAGGCCTGCAGACGATCCTGGAGCCAGTTCCATACCCTGATCAGATTCATGGATCGCAGCCGAATCATCGACTGATCAAACGCAACAGCAAACACTAGGTTCGAGCCGATGGCATTTGGGTCAAACCCACAATCAGCCGACTGTTTCTACAGTCGAGATTTGCAGGAAGCACGGTGTCAACCGCGAGCTCCAGCAGCCATCGCTATGACGGATGCTCCATTGGCCTTGCCAGCCTGCACCGCAAGGAGCTGATCCTGCGGCGGCCGCTACGGGTGGGGCTGGGTTTGAACCTGCAGTTGGCCACCAGCGTGAACACCGACCAGTTCGGCAACTTCAGTGGTGACATCGCACGTGCACGGGATGCAGCCAGCACCTGCCAGCTGAAAGCCGAGGCCGCGCTGCAAGCCCTGGGCCTCGACCTGGGGATCGCCAGTGAGGGATCCTTCGGGCCGCACCCCGCCGTGCCGTTGTTGCCCGTGGGCCACGAATGGATGACGTTTGTGGATCAGCGCGAGGGGGTGGTGATCAGCGAGCAGCTGATCAGCCGTGTCACGAACTACAGCTCCTGCCAGGGAGCCGATGCCCCCTCCATCGCCGGCTGGCTGCAACAGGTGGGCTTCCCGCGCCACGGCCTGATGGTGCGTCCCCTGGTCACCGCCGGTGAACCAACCCCTCCCTGGCTGGCCAAAGGCGTTGGCAGCGCTGAGATGCTCTCCGCCGCGATGGCCGAGGCTGTGCAGCGCTCCCCCCTAGCCCAGGCCTGGTTGGAGACGGACATGCGCGCCCACTGCAACCCCACCCGCCAGGTGGCCATCCGCCAGCTGGCCTTCCGACTGGTGCGACGCATCGGCCAGGCCTGTCCGGCCTGCGAGGCGCCTGGCTGGGGTGTGGTGGGAACCGTGGTGGGGTTGCCCTGCGCGAGCTGCGGCCTTGCAACCGGGCTGGTGCAGCGGGAGCTGCTGGGCTGCACGGTCTGCGGTTTGCGACAAGACCGCCGGCGCCGCGATGGGCGGCGGGCGGCCGATCCGCTGCACTGCGCGTACTGCAACCCCTGAGGCTCAGGCTTCGAGATAATCGAGCACCCGCTTGGAGCGTTCACGCACGGCCGCCACGGCGCGCCGTTCGATGCCCCGGGCCGTATCGCGGGTGACACCCATGCTGCGGGCCACGGCGCTGAGGGTCATCGGCGCTTCCTGGTTGATGCCATAGCGCAACCGCAGCAGCTCAGCCTCCTCACGGGGGAGATCCTTCAGCAGGCTTTCGAGGTCGTGGCTGAGCAGATGGCTGGTGAGCCGCTCATCCGGGGCCACACCCGCGCAACGGATGCGATCCATCAGGGTGGAGTCACCGTGGTGGCTCTGGCCGGCATCGAGACTCACAGGCTGCTGCGCCCGGAACAGGGTTTCCTGGATATCCAGTGGCTTGAGGCCCGACTCCTGAGCCAGTTCCTCGATCGAGGGGGTGCGGCCCAAGCGCTGCCAGAGGGTCTGCTGGGCCTTGCGCAGCTTGCCAAGGCTTTCGCCCACGTGCACCGGCAGGCGGATTGTGCGGCTCTTGTCGGCGATGGCGCGGGTGATGCCCTCGCGGATCCACCAGTAGGCGTAGGTAGAGAACTTGTAGCCGCGGGTGGGATCAAAGCGTTCCACCGCCTTGATCAGGCCCAGGTTGCCCTCCTGAATCAGGTCTTCCAGTTCCAGCTGGCGGCTGGCGTACTTGCGGGCGATCGTCACCACGAGGCGGAGGTTTGCCGCCACCATCCGCTCCCGGGCCCGCTGGCCCATGCGCCGGCGGCGGCGCAACTGCTGGGGTGTGAGGCCGGCTTCCGCCGCCCAGGTGTCCAGGCTGGGGGGCGTCCCGCCGGCGCGGAGCGTCAGTTCTTCGGCCACCTCCTCCAGCGCCCGCAGGGCCTGGACGGCCTTGCCGAGGGTGATCTCCTCCGCGGAGGTGAGCAGGGGGATTCGACCGATCGCGCGCAGGTGCTGGCTGAGGGCGTCGCAGCTGCTGCGGGTGAGCGTCTGTGGCGCAGGCATGGCGTTGTGGAGAGTCCCGGATTTGGGTTCGCGTGACGTTACTGATTGCAGAAAGCGATTGGGCGCGGGCGGATCTGCTGCGCCGCGCTGCAGCGGCAGCCCGCCAATCCATCAGCGGCGTCGATGCGCAGACCGGCGTAAAACTACGTTTGTGTCATCAGGAAACTGCAGCAGACTGCACCAGGCCAATCCAGCACTGGTGTGGCGAACTCCAGGCGGCCTAACTCCAGGCCCGCCGCCGAGATCCAAGCCATCGCCGGGGTTGTGCCGCCTAGGGGTTGAACGCCAGCGTTGGGGCACTCCAGCCAGAATCAACGCTGAGCTGTTCGATCAGCAACGCTGATCACCCGGGCCGCCAGCCATGGCTCTGATCGGTGTCGAAGCACTGCGTGCCCAAGCCCCAAGGCCGCAGCCATCACCATCGAGATGATTGGGGCTGCGCTCTGTTGCGTGATCACCGAGATCCATCGTCCGACTCACCACCCCGCAGAATGGGTCACAACCGTGCAGCGAACCCCCGGATGACCTTTGGCTGGAGCTTCCTCGAGATCCTGGTGGGGATCCTGCTCCTGTTCGGCGGCGGCGAGCTGTTTGTGGCCGGCTCGGTGGCCCTCTCCTTACTGCTGGGCATCCCGCAGATCGTGATCGGCCTCACGGTGGTGTCGATGGGCACCAGCGCGCCGGAGCTGTTCGTGAGCCTGCTCTCCACCACCCAGGGGGGTGCCGGCGGCGATGCCATCGCCGTGAGCAACGTGGTGGGCTCCAACATCTTCAATGTGCTGGTGGTGCTCGGCGCCAGCGCCGCAGTGATGCCGCTACGGGTGAAGAGCCGGCTGGTGCGCCGCGATGTACCGCTGTTGCTGGGCGTGTCGATGGCCACCTGGGGCATGGCCTCGGGGGGCCGGATCACCTGGGTGGCAGGCCTGGCGTTGATCACCGCCATGGTGATCAACCTGCTGTGGGAGATCCGCTCCGCCAAGGAGGAGCCCGCAGAAGCCGGCGAGGAGCTGGAGGCCGATGGGGCCGCCCCGGCTCCGGTGGCCCTGGTGAAGCTGGCCGCAGGCCTGGGGTTGCTGGTGTGGGGGTCGCAGCTGCTTGTGAAGGGCGCCATCGCCGCAGCGCAGGGGCTGGGCGTCAGTGAAACCGTGATCGGCCTCACCATCGTGGCCGCCGGCACCTCCATGCCGGAGCTGGTTACCTCGCTGGTGGCGGCCTACCGGGGCAAGGCCGATCTGGCCATCGGCAACGTGGTGGGCAGCAACCTGCTCAACCAGGTGGTGATCCTCGGCCTCTGCGGCCTGGTGTCCGGCGAGCGCGGCCTCGGCGTGGATCCGGTGATGATCAGCCGCGACTTCCCGATCATGGTGGCCACCACCCTGGCCTGCCTGCCGATCTTCTGGACCGGTGGTGTGATCACCCGCCTGGAAGGCTGGATCCTGATGGGGCTCTACGGCCTGTACGTGGTGGAGCAGATCCTGGCGAATTCCGCCTCCACGGCCACCGATGAGTTCCGCCTCATCGTTCTGGTGGCGGTGCTGCCGGCGCTGCTCGTGTTCCTCACCTGGGCCTCGTTGCGCTGGCGGCGTCAGCGCCGTGAGCTCCCGGCTGGGTGATGATCAGGCCTGACACCTGTTGGGCTCCTGCCATTGCCGTTACCCCTGGCCGTTGACCGCAGTGCGATGGCACTGGGCCTGACCTGTCTGGCGGGACTCTCCACGGGCATCGGCAGCCTGATCGGCCTTGGGTCGCGCCCCACCAGCCATCGCTTTCTCACCCTCTCGCTCGGTTTTTCGGCCGGAGCCATGGTGTACGTGTCGCTGGTGGAGATCCTCCCCAAGGCTCGCCTGGTGCTGGCGCCGTTGCTCGGTGCCCGGATGGGGTATGCCGCGGCGGTGGGCGGTTTTCTGGTGGGGATCATGGCGATGGCCCTGATCGATCGGTTGCTGCCCGTGCATGAGACGTCGGAAGCGATCGGTCAACTGGATCGCAACCGGCAGCAACTGCAAGATGCGGGCCGGCGCCGCCGTCTGCTGCGCATGGGGGTGTTTTCGGCGCTGGCCATCGGCATTCACAATGTCCCTGAGGGTCTGGCCACGTTCCTCGGCGCTCTGGCCAATCCGCAGCTGGGCGTCAGCATTGCCGTGGCCATCGGCATCCACAACATCCCGGAGGGATTGGCGGTGTCAGCGCCGGTGTACTTCGCCACCGGCAGTCGCAAGATCGCGTTCTGGGTGTCGTTCCTGTCGGGCCTGGCTGAGCCGATCGGTGGCCTGATCGGCTTTGTGCTCTTTCGCACACTCCCCAACCCGGTCGCCTTCGGCCTGGTGTTTGCGGGCCTGGCCGGCGTGATGGTCTATGTGTCGCTCGATGAGCTGTTGCCGGCCGCCAGGGACTACGGCGAACAGGATCTTGCCATCGCCAGCCTGGTGGCTGGCATGGCGGTCATGGCTATCAGCCTGGTGCTGCTGGCCTGAATCAGGCCGCAGCTGTTGCCACACGGTCCACATGCAATCCTGCCACGCGCGCATCATGCTCCAGAGATATGCTGGATTCAGGACTGATTCGCAACGTTCCGGAGCACACCAGGTCCCAGGTGCAGGCGTCAAAGTGAGCCTGCAGCCAGAACAGGCCTAAAACGGAGGCCGGCGCGAGGCGGACGCTGGTGCCGATGGGTGTGAGCCGCAGATCCATCAGCTAACCAACAAAAAACCTCCGCCCCATTGGAGGCGGAGGCACAGGAGCCTGAGGTAGCCATTGTAACGAGCTGAACAATCAGCCCTGGTTCACCTGCTGGGCCGCTTCCTCGACGCGGTGGTGGTAGACGTGACCGCGGTAGTGGAAGTCGGTGTCCACATCAACCTTAGCTGCTTCATGGCGCAGCGCTGCGTCGTAATGCTGGCCGCGATAGGCGTGGTCCACGGGCTGGCTGCTGGGCTGCTCGTGGGTGGCGTTGTCATAGCTGACGCCGCGGTACTGGAGCTTGGTCATGGTTCAGGGCCTCGAAGGGGCGACGGGTTAGTCCGCTTCGTGGGAAGGAGCGTTGCTTCGCCCTGCGGACGGGCTACTTCCGGAGAACCAGGGCCCAGGGGCGGTTCAACCAACGTTTTGTCCTTCTGGGGCCAGTATGGCAAGTTACGACTGTTCATGGTGAACATAATCTCGGCAATCACACATTTGTTCACAGCTCCAGCTGTATCCGCCTGCACCTTGATCGGGCTGTTCCTTTGCAACAAGGGGCTAGCACACTTGGGAAACTTTTAGGTTTCGTTACTGTTGTTACGGTCAGGCGTGACGTGTTTGCAAAGGATGGACAAGCCGACCCCCCCCACGGTCGCTCGACGCCATCCCGTCTTCCCATGACTACTGCCATCCCCAAGCCGCGGCGGCCGCAGGGACGGAGTCTTCAGCAGGCCAGCCTGCTCGAGGCCCCCACGCTCCTGATGCGCAAGTTCCGCGGCCTGAGCTCCAGTCGCACACTCACCTGGCTGGCCTGTGTTCCGATCGCCCTCGCCGGCCTCGGCCTGTTCAACCTGGCGGCCCACGCCGCTGAGCTGCCCGATCTCACACCGGCCTTTCTGGCGAACAACACGTTCCTGCTGATCTGCGCAGTTCTGGTGATCTTCATGAACGCCGGCTTCGCCATGGTGGAAGCCGGAATGTGTCGGCAGAAGAATGCCGTCAACATCCTCGCCAAAAACCTGATCGTGTTCGCCCTCGCGGCCACGGCCTACTGGTTCATCGGCTACAAGATCATGTACAACGCCAGCTGGGTCATTCCCGGTTGGTTCAAATTCGGTGGGCTCTTCTTCGATCCCACCGTCACGCCCGAGATGGTGACCGAGGGCAAGCTGGTGCCCAGTGTCGACTTCCTATTCCAGCTGGCGTTCGCCGGTACCGCAGCCACGATCGTTTCCGGCCTGGTGGCCGAGCGCATCAAGTTCGGCGAATTCATCATCTTCTCGCTTGTGCTGGTGGGCATCCTCTACCCAATTTCCGGATCCTGGCAGTGGAACGTGGGTGAAGGCTGGCTCAACAAGCTGGGCTTCATCGACTTTGCCGGCTCCACCGTGGTGCACTCCTTCGGTGCCTGGGCTGGTCTGGTAGGGGCAATGCTCCTTGGCCCCCGTGTCGGCAAGTTTGTGGATGGCAAACCACAGGCCATCCCCGGCCACAACATGGCCATCGCCACCCTTGGCTGCCTGATCCTCTGGATCGGTTGGTACGGCTTCAACCCCGGCTCCTGGCTGTCCATGGCGCCTGAAGTTCCCTACATCGCCGTGACCACAACCCTCGGGGCTGCCGGCGGCGGCATCGCCGCCACCTTGGTGAGCCAGTTCACCGGCGGCAAGCCTGACCTCACCATGACCATCAACGGCATCCTGGCCGGGCTGGTGGGGATCACCGCAGGTTGCGATGGCTTCTCGATGCCAGCGGCCTGGGTTGTTGGCTTCATCGCCGGCGTGCTGGTGGTGTTCTCCGTGGCGATCGTCGACAAGCTCGGCATCGACGACCCTGTAGGTGCCTTTTCCGTTCACGGCACCTGCGGCATCTGGGCCACCCTTGCCGTGGGTCTGTTCAATACCGATAAAGGGCTGTTGACCGGCCACGGGTTCAACCAGCTGGGCTACCAGTTTGTAGGTGTGATCGCCTTCGGCGTGTTCGCGATCGTCAGCTCCTTCATCGCCTGGTCGGTGATCGGCGCCATCTTCGGTGGTATCCGCGTGACCGAGCAGGAGGAAACCGAAGGTCTCGACATTGGCGAGCACGGCATGGAGGCCTACCCGGACTTTGCCTCTGCCAAGTAAACCACTGCTCCACAAGCGTTTGCATCCAGACGCCCGCCCTTTTCGGGCGGGCATTTTTTTGCTGATGCGCCTAGCCCATGTTGAGGTGAACGGTTCAACTTGAACAGTCATGGGGGGCGCCGGAGGATCAGCTTGCTCTTTTGACACCCCAAGGCGATGGCCTGCCCCCACTGCGGCGAGCACCTGCTGCACAAGCGGGATGGCGTGTTGTTCTGCTGCCGCTGCGGCCGGGCGCGCACGGATCTGGCGGGCATGCCGGCGCTCAGCCTGCTGCGCAGCCACGGGCTGGCGATCGCAGCCGCTCTGCTGTGCCTGCCCCTGGCCTTCAGCATGGTGCTGCTGGAAGGCTTGCGCCCCGGTCATTCTGAAAACGGTGCGGCCGCGGAGGTGCGCTGATCGCCCCCGGGCCTGCCAGCCTGGGGAGTGCCCGGCACTGAAGCGTTTTTGGCCTGTCCTGCCTGCGGTGCACGCCTGCTCAGCAAAACGAACGAACGCCCGCCGCGGCTGATCTGCAGCAGCTGCGGCAAGGTGCTCCCCCTGGCCAGCCCCAGCCTGATCGGCCTGCTCGATCGCCGCAGCGGCGGGCTGTTGGTGCTGGCTGTGCTCCTACTGCTACCGCTGCTGACGCTGGCCATCAGCCCCTGGCTGGGGGTGCAGTTCCCGAGCCACAAACGCCAGCTCAACAGCGGAGCACGAACCTTGGAGCAGCCGCGCTGGGACCGCCGCAGCGGCATCGTGGGCCGGCCGATGTCGGGGCGGGACTCCCGGCGTTAAGCGTCGGCGCTGGCGCTGCGCCGCCACAGGCGCCAGAACTTCTCCAGTTCCAGATAGAGGAAGAGCAGCAGGCTGAAGCCCACACACACCAGCAGCTCCTGGCTGCCGAGCGCCTGGGTGCCAAAGAAGCGCGCCAGAGCAGGCACGTAGAGCAGCAACAGCTGCAACCCGGAGGTGAGCACCACCGCCCAGAGCAGCCAGGGGTTGGAGAACGGTGCCACCTGGATCAGCGGCCGATCACTGCGGGCCGAGAGGGCATGGCCCATCTGCGCCAGGCAGAGGGTGGTGAACACCATGGTTTTCCAGTGATCGGTGCTGTGGCCGGCCGCGTACAGCATCAAGGCGATCACGATCAGGGCGAACACGATGCCGATGCGGATGATGTAACGGCCGATGCCACGGGCAAAAATCGATTCACCGGGTTCGGCCGGGGCCTTCTGCATCAAGCCCACCTCCCCGGGCTCGAGGGCCAGGGCCAGAGCCGGCACGCCATCGGTCACCAGGTTCATCCAGAGGATCTGCAGAGGCGTCAGCGGCACACCCACCAGGCCCAGCAAGGGCGCCGAGGCGATGGTGATCAGCTCGCCCACATTGCTGCCGAGGATGTATTTAACGAAGCGGCGAATGTTGGCATACACCAGCCGGCCTTCCTCCACGGCATTCACGATCGTGGCGAAGTTGTCGTCGAGCAGCACCATGTCGGCCGCTTCCTTGCTCACCTCCGTGCCGGTGATGCCCATGGCCACACCGATGTGGGCCTGCTTGAGGGCCGGGGCGTCATTGACGCCGTCGCCGGTCATGGCCACCACCTGGCCGTTGGCCTGCAGGGCCTTCACGATGCGCAGCTTCTGCTCGGGTGCCACGCGGGCATACACGCTGCAGCGGGCCACGGCCTGCCGGAGGGCCGGCTCATCGAGGGCCTCCAGTTCGCGGCCGAGAATCACTTCGCCCGCCTCGTCGGTGAGGCCGATGGCGCTGGCGATCGCCCGTGCGGTGAGCGGGTGATCGCCGGTGATCATCACCGGGCGGATACCGGCCTGGCGGCTGGGGCCCACCGCCGCCGCCACCTCCGGGCGGGCCGGATCCAGTTGGGCCATCAGGCCCAGCAACACCTGGTGTTCAAGCTGCTGATCGGGGCTGGCGTGATGGGGTGCGCAGGCGAAGGCCAGCACCCGCAGGCCCGCCGCAGCCAGCTGGCGCGCCCCCTCCAGCCACCACTGCTGCTGCGCTGCACTCAGCCCCACCACACCGCTGCCATCGATCCAGCGGTCGCACAGGCCAAGGATCACCTCAGGGGCGCCTTTGCTGATCAGCAGGCGGTTGGAGCCGCTGGCGCTGCTGCCCAGAGGGGCCTGCAGCGCACCGCTGGGATCGTCGATCCACACCGCCATCAGCTGCCGCTCGGAACTGAACGGGATTTCGGCGGCGCGACGGAAATGGCTGCGCAGGTCAAAGTCGTCGATGCCGGCTTTCATCGCCACCACCGACAGGGCCCCCTCGGTGGGATCGCCCAGGATGTCCCAGCTGCCGTCGGCCAGCTGTTTGTGCTCGGCGTCGCTGCAGAGCACCCCCGCCTGCAGCAGCAGGGTGCGCGTACCCGGCACACAGCCGGGCGTGGCCCCCGCCGGTGGCTGGAGGGTGGTAGCGGTCAGGCTGCCGCTGGGGTCGTAGCCGGTGCCACTCACCGCCACGGCCTCGCTGCCCAGCCGCAGCTCCTGCACCACCTGGCGGTTCTGGGTGAGGGTGCCGGTCTTGTCGGAGCAGATCACGGTGACCGACCCCAGCCCCTCCACCGCCGGCAGCCGGCGAATCAGGGCGGCCCGCTTCACCATGCGCTGGGTGCCGATCGCCAGGGTCACGGTGATCACCGCCGGCAATCCCTCCGGCACGATCGCCACCGCCATCGACAGCGACACCTCCAGGAGATTGAGGGGGTCCTGCTTCAGCAGCAGGCCGAGGGCCACCACCGCGGCCACCAGGGCCAGCGCACTGCCCACCAGCACCTTGGCCAGGCCATCGAGCCGTTCCTGCAGGGGCGTGCTTTCGCCACCGGCGGTGTTGATCAGCTCGGCGATCTGGCCCAGTTCCGTGGCCATGCCCGTGGCGTTCACCAGGGCCACGCCGCGGCCGCGCACCACCTCCGTGCCCTGGAACAGGCAGTTCTGGCGCTCCAGAACGGGGGTGCTCTCCTCAAGCAGCAGATCAGCCTTCTTGAACACCGCCTCGGCTTCACCGGTGAGGGCGGCCTCACGCACACCGAGATCAGCCACCTCCAACAGGCGGGCATCGGCCGGTACGCGGTCGCCCGCCTCGAGGCGGATCAGGTCGCCCGGCACCAGCAGTTCACTGCTGAGCCGCTGCCACTGGCCATCACGGCGCACCTGCACCACGGGCTGCGCCATGTCGCGCAGGGCCAGCAACGCCTGCTGGGCCTTGCTTTCCTGCAGATAGCCCAGCAGACCATTGAGCACCACGATCACCAGGATCGCGATCGCGTCCTTGGGGAACTCCTGCTGATGCAGCGAGACGGCGCCGGACACAACAGCCACTGCCAGCAACATGATCAACATCACATTGCTGAACTGATCCCAGAGGATCTGCCAGGGGCTGCGCCCCTCGGCAAGCTCGAGGCGATTGGGGCCGCCATCGGCCAGCCGACGGGCCGCCTCGGCGGTGCTCAGCCCATCGGGGACTGCCTCCAACCTGGCAAAACAGCCCTCGGCGTCGAGAGCGTGAACGCGGAGGCCAGCAGGGGTGGGCAAGGGGACGTTCTGTTCTGTCGGGAGTTTGGCAACCCCAGCCGCTCATTGGGAGCCCCTGATCCTGGGCCGCTTCAGGCCGCCCGCAACCAGCACAACCGCAATCCAAAACCGTTTCGACGGATACAAAGGGGCGCGCCGGCCTCAGGGATTGTGCTTTGGCGAACGTTGGAGAGGTTTCTCCCCTTCATGGCCCATACCCCTCTGGCGGGCGGTGGTCCCACCCCGCTGGCCGTTTTTGATCAGTTCCGCACCAAGGCCCTGGCCAAGGTTCAGGAGCCTGAACTGCGCCGCTACGCAGTCATGCTGCTGGCCTTCGGCGCCGCCCTGCTGCCCCTGATGGCCGGCTCCGCCAAGGCGGCCCTCACCAAGCTGCCCACCGATGGCGCCGACACCCTGCTGATGCTGATGGGGTCAGCCCTGGTGCTGCTGATGACCACCCAGACGACGCCGATGAGCCCCATCAGGAAGAAGCTCATCATCATCGTGTTGAGGACGTTCTTGGCGCGGGTGAAGCCGCCGTAGAAGAACGCCAGGCCAGGGGTCATCAGCAGCACCAGGGCTGACCCCATCAGCATCAGCAGGGTGTCGGCCCCATCGGTGGGCAGCTTGGTGAGGGCAGCTTTGGCCGAACCAGCCATCAGGGGCAGCAGGGCGGCGCCGAAGGCCAGAAGCATGACTGCGTAGCGGCGCAGTTCAGGTTCCTGAACCTTGGCCAGCACCTTGGTGCGGAAGCGATCAAAGACGGCCAGCGGTGTGGGACCACCGCCCGCCAGGGGGACATGGACCATGAAGGGGAGAAACCTCTCCAACGTTCGCCCAGGCACATTCCACGAATGACGCGACAGGCCTGTG
>JBJTHL010000132.1:0-6180 GCA_046094445.1 Vulcanococcus sp. | reverse complement strand
GAAACTTCAAGCCCAGCTTGAGGTCTTTGAGCGACGGGCTCGCTTCACGCAGTGGTGAATGCCATAGCTTACATAGACGTAAAACCGCCCAGGCTCACCAAACAGCGTTTCGTTGCTGGCGGAGCGCCGGCGGTAGCCGTGGCAGGCGGGGTCGTCCTGGGAATACGCCTCCGTTTCCACGATCACACCCCACAGCAGCTCGCCCTTGGTGCCGAAGAACAGGGTGGCCAGCACGAACAGGCCGCTGCCGCCGAGCAGCACGCTGGCGAGGGTGAGGCCGCTACCGGCTGCAGTCATGGACGTGGCGTTGGCTTGGTTCCAACCACTCTGGCGCCCGCAGCGGTCATTGGTGCCCCCGTGTTGCCAGCCTTGAGCCTGCTCTGACATGGCCGACGGCTCCGATGCCTGGTTCAGCAGCGCTGGCGATTCCCCAGCGTTTCTTCGCCCGCCCCGCCGAGGTCGTCGCCCCCGAGCTCGTCGGCTGCCTGCTGGTGAAACGCCAACCCAAGGGCGAGCTGCTGTGGGGCGTGATCGTGGAAACCGAGGCGTATTCGCAAGACGACCCCGCCTGCCACGGCTACCGTCGCCGCTCCGCCAGCAACGAAACCCTCTTCGGAGAGCCTGGGCGGTTTTATGTGTATGTGAGCTATGGCATTCACCACTGCGTGAATGTGGTCACCCACAAGGGAGAGTGGGCCAACGGTGTGCTCCTGCGGGCGTTGGCATTGCCGGCCCAGCCGGAGCGGCTGGCGGCGGGGCCGGCGCTGCTGGCGCGGCACTTTGCGATCGATCGCTCCTGCGACGCTCGCCCGGCCACACCCGATGAGGGATTGTGGCTGGCCCCCAGGCCGCCAGAGCTGGCGGCGCTCACGGCGGCTGAGCTGGTGCAGACCTCGCGCATCGGCATCAGCCAGGGCCAGGAGCTGCCCTGGCGCTGGTATCTGCGCTGCAGCCGTGCCGTGAGCCGCCGCGCTCCAGGGGATCGGCCACCTCCGCGGCGGGAGGCCTGGCAGCCGGCCCCGGAGCTGGGTGACTGGGCGGCCGGTCGCTAGCTTGCAGACATGTGCCAGCGGCTGCCTTGAGCGACTGGAATCACCGCCACGTGCTGGATCTGGCGGCCTTCTCGCTTGACGACTACGCCATGGTGCTGGAGTTGGCCCAGCGCTTCCGGGCGATGCCCACCAGCGGTGCCCGCAAGCTGCCGGCGCTGCAGGGGCGGCTGGTGACCACCTTCTTCTTCGAGCCCAGCACCCGCACCCGCAGCAGCTTCGAGCTGGCGGCACGGCGCCTGTCTGCCGATGTGCAGAGCTTCTCGCCCTCCTCCAGTTCCCTGAGCAAAGGTGAAAGCCTGCTCGACACCGTGCGGACCTACGTGGCCATGGGCGCCGAGTTGCTGGTGGTGCGTCACCGCTGCACCGGCGTGCCCGCCGGCCTGGCGCGGGAGCTGGAGGCCAGCGGCGAGCGGGTGGCGGTGCTGAACGGTGGCGATGGGTTGCACAGCCACCCCAGCCAGGGCCTGCTTGATCTGTTCACCCTCGCGCGCCATTTCGCCCCGGAGGCCCCAGGCCCAGAGGCCCTGCGCGGCCGCCGCATCGTGATCGTGGGCGACATCCTGCATTCGCGGGTCGCCCGCTCCAATCTCTGGGCCCTCACCGCCTGCGGCGCCACGGTGGTGCTTTGCGGCCCGCCCACCCTGCTGCCCGAGGCCTTCGCCGATTTCGTGGCGGCGCCGCCCCCCGGCCAGGCCCACGACCCGGTGGCGCAGCGCGGCACGATCCGGGTGGAGCGCAGCCTGGAGCGGGCCCTACCGGGCGCCGATGCGGTGATGACCCTGCGCCTGCAGAAGGAGCGTATGCACGAGAACCTGCTCACCAGCCTGGAGAGTTACCACCGCCATTACGGCCTGAGCCACGAGCGGCTGGAGCTCTGTGGCTCAGCCGTGCCGGTGCTGCACCCGGGCCCGGTGAATCGCGGTGTGGAGCTCAGCGGCGACCTGCTCGATGATCCGGCCCGCTGTGTGGTGGAGGAGCAGGTGTGCAACGGCATCCCCGTCCGGATGGCTCTGCTCTATCTCTTGGCGGGCGTCAGAACAGCTTGAAGCCCTCCAGCAGCAGGCCGTAGCAGAAGCCCAGGCGGGTCAGGTCGAGCAGCTGCAGGCCGAGGCGATCGCCGCCGCGCTGCAGCACGGGCCGCCGCAGGCGGATCGCCAGCTCGATCGCCGCTACGCACAGCAGGGCGGCCAGGGGGTCGAGGTACGACTTGGCGCCGGTTACGGTGCCCACCGCGTTGCCCACCACGAAGCTCGTCAGCAGCACGATCAGCAGCAGCGACAGCCGGCGCCAGGGATTGCGGGCCCAGCGCTCCAGCCGCAGCCAGGCGCCACCCACGGCCTGTTGCAGGCGGGTCTGCTGCGGTGGCGGGTAAATGGTCAGGGCAGGGCGCCGGGATCAGCCGTCGCCGTCCTTCTTACGGCTGCCCTTGCCTTCGAGCAACTCCAGCAGGGCTTCCATCTGGGCCATCACACCGCGCACCTCGCCGGCTTCGGGCAGCAGGCCGTCGTCCATCACGCCCTGGTGCATCTCTCGCAGTTCCTGGCGGATGTAACGGAGGTGGCTCACCACCTGCTCGCGCTTCGACTGCGACATGGAGTCGGTTCAGGTTTGGAATCAACCACCCCTTTTACCGCATCGCCCCTCTAGCAGACCGCGGCCCAGCACCACGGCGCCGTATCCGAGCAGGGCCACGGGGCGGGCCGCCAGCAGCAGAACGGTGAGCCCGCCAAGCCCCAGCAGGGTTCTCGCCCGCGGCGGCCCCTGCAGACGCCGCAGCCGGCGGCTCACTTCTGGCCGAAGCGCGCCTTCGCGTCTTCGTAAAAGGACAGGTCCACCGAACTGCGTCCGCTCTCCGCGGCCATGCCTTCGATCCGCTTGCGCACCGCCGGTCGCACGAAGAAGGGCACCTCCTTCAGCTTGGCTTCCGCATCAGCGTCCCAGTTCATGCCCGTGGCGGCCGTCTGTGTGGCAGGAGGCTAAGGGCTGCCAGGGGGGCGGGTAGCGCAAGGGAAGTGGAGAATAGGGGACTCGAACCCCTGACCTCTGCGGTGCGATCGCAGCGCTCTACCAGCTGAGCTAATTCCCCGGAGGGGTGGCGGGCGGTCGCGGCCAGGGCCGCTTGCCCTCACGGGCAGAAATTATCAGCTCTGTGGGCTGCTGCGCGCTGAACCGCAAGAATGAGAGCGTGCGCTTGCAACAGCCATGACCGACGTTCCCGCCGCGGCGCCTGCAGCGATCACACCCGAGTTGCTCGCCTCTTTTGATGAGGCGACGGTGGCGGACTTGGCGCGTCGGCTCGAGGACGACGACTACCCCACCCCCTTCGCCGGGTTGGACGACTGGCATCTGATGCGTGCCCTGGCCATCCATCGCCCTGAACTGGCCCGCCCCTACGTGCATCTGGTGGACCAGGAACCCTTCGATGAGGACTGAATCGGATCCCCTGGCGGGGCGCCGCATCCTGGTGGGGATCAGCGGCAGCATCGCCGCGGTGAAGCTGCCGCTGGTGGTGAGTGCCCTGGTGCAACGGGGCGCCGACGTGCGCTGCGTGCTCACCCCCAGCGCCGAGCGGTTGGTGAGCCCGGTGGCCCTGGCCAGCCTCAGCCGTCACCGTTGCTATCTCGACGCCGACCAGTGGAGCCATATCGCCCCGCGGCCCCTGCATGTGGAGCTGGCCGAGTGGGCCGAACTGGTGCTGTTGGCGCCGCTGTCGGCCTCCAGCCTGGCCCGCTGGGTGCATGGCCTGGGCGACACGCTGCTGGCCTCCCTCCTGCTGGCCTGCGAGGCGCCGGTGCTGGCTGCCGCCGCGATGAACACCGCCATGTGGGATGCCCCGCCGGTGCACGCCAACTGGCAGGCCCTGCAGGCCATGGAGCGGGTGTTGCCCCTCGGCCCGGCCGAGGGGCTGCTGGCCTGCGATCGCCGTGGCGCCGGCCGCATGGCCGAACCCGCTGCCCTGCTGTTGGCCCTCGAATCGCTCGCCGGCTGGGGCTGGCGGCGCGACTGGCAGGGGATCCAGCTGCTGGTCACGGCCGGCCCCACCCGCGAATGGCTGGATCCCGCCCGCTGCCTCAGCAACCCAAGCACCGGCCGCATGGGCGTGCTGCTGGCCCAGGCCGCCCGGCTGCGCGGCGCCACGGTGGATCTGGTGCATGGTCCGCTGCAGCTGGAGCCCGCCTGGTTGGAGGGGTTGCGCTGCCACCCGATCCAGACCGGCGCGGAACTGCAGCAGGCCCTGGCCGCCCTGCAGCCCGCCGCCGATGCCGTCGCCATGGCCGCAGCCGTGGCCGACCATCGCCAGGCCGCGCCCCTGACCCACAAGCTCGACAAATCGGCCCTGCAGACAGCCCTAACCAGCGGCTGGGAGCCTGTGCCGGATCTGTTGCAGGAGCTGGTCGCACGCCGCCCCAGCGGTCAGCGCATCCTCGGCTTTGCCGCCCACTCCGGCGCGGTGTTGCCCCAGGCCCGCGCCAAATTCGCCCGCAAGGGTTGCGACCTGCTGTTCGCCAATCCGATCGATCAGCCCGGTGCCGGCTTTGCCAGCACCGGCAACCACGGCTGGCTGCTGGGGCCCGGCGATGCGGTCGCTGAACTGCAACAGATGAGCAAGCTGGCGCTGGCCCATCACTTGCTCTCGGCCCTCAGGCCGCCAGAGCCGCTCCGGCCTCGCCGCTTTGCAGCAGATCCATGAAGGTGCGCAGCTGCAGCCGCGGGATGTAGGGCCAGCCGCCGCTCTTCTCCATGCTCTGCAGCAGGGTGAACAGGGCACCGCGGTCGGCGGGCAGGCTGGCGCGGAAGGGACCGTCCTGAATGGTGCGGTGAAGCCCTTCGATGCGGCGCAGCAGCACCAGCAAGTGGTCGGGCTGGGTTTCCACTTCCGCGGCCAGGCTCTGCAGGTCCTCCAGCACGGCGCTGAGGCGGCTGTCCCAGCTGGCCGATGTTGCGGTGGAGGGGGTGCTGCCTTGGCTCATGGGAGGAGGTGTGGGGCGCCTCAGGAGCGCTCCCGCATACAGGTTGTTGAGAGCCGCGACATGGTACGCGGAATCAGCGTTTTGCACCGGTAGTATCCCGAACGGGCGCACCCCAAATCAGCGGTAAATCCCTGCCAGTTCCCCGCCAGACCGGCTTCTCCCCATGCGTTTCCGTCCTCTGCTGGCCCTCGTGCTGGCGCTCTGCCTGACCCTGGTCACCGCCTGCAGCGGCGGGGCCAAGGCTGTGGATCGGGCCAACCTCACCTACGACGACATCCACAACACCGGTCTGGCCAACGACTGCCCGACCCTGCCGGAGTCGGCCCGCGGCAGCATTGCGCTTGATCCGTCCGCCAAATACCAGCTGCGTGAGATCTGCATGCACCCGGCTGAGGTGTATGTGAAGGGTGAGCCCGCCAACAAGCGTGTTGAGGCCCAGTTCCAGCCCACCAAGATCCTCACCCGCTTCACCACCAGTCTTGATCAGGTCTATGGCGACCTGGCTGTGAGCGGTAATTCCCTCAACTTCCAGGAGCAGGGCGGCATCGATTTCCAGATCGTCACCGTGCTGCTGCCCGGCGGTGAGGAGGTTCCCTTCACCTTCTCCAGCAAGGAACTCAACGCCACGGCTGAGGGCGCAGCCCTGAGCACCAGCACCGACATGAACGGCACGTACCGCGTGCCCAGCTACCGCACCTCGAACTTCCTGGATCCCAAGGGCCGTGCCCTCACCACCGGTGTGCAGTACGCCCAGGGTCTGGTGGCTCTGAACGGTCAAGACGACGAGCTGGCTCGTGAGAACAGCAAGCGTTACATCGATGGCACCGGCGAGATGAACCTCTCGATCACCAAGGTTGATGCCGCCACCGGTGAATTCGCCGGTGTGTTCACCGCCGTCCAGCCCTCCGACACCGATATGGGCAGCCACGATCCCGTTGACGTGAAGATCACCGGCCAGCTCTACGGTCGCCTCGAGAAGGCCTGACTCGAAAAAGCCTGATCCGTCTTCGGCCCGAGGGTTCCCCTCGACTCTCCCGTCAACGCCGTCTATGGGGCCCCATCGGGCCCCTTTTTTGTTGGTGAGTCGCGTGAGCGGCTGGTACACCCGGGTGTTCCCACCTCTGCGGGAGCTGGGCTGGGGGGTGTGGGTGTGCGGG
>JBJTHL010000131.1:0-23163 GCA_046094445.1 Vulcanococcus sp. | reverse complement strand
GGCCACCACTTCCAACCCCAGCGAACAGGCCATCTGGATCACCGTTTCCACGATGATCTCGTCTTCACTGGAGCGGCCCAGACCATCCACGAAGCTGCGGTCGATCTTGATGATGCCCACAGGGAAGCGCTTGAGATAGCTCAACGAGGAATACCCCGTGCCGAAGTCGTCGATGGCCAGGCGGATGCCCAGCCGTTCGAGGGCGCTGATGTTGTCGTAGGCGCTGGGAATCTCCTCAACGAGGGTGGTTTCCGTGATTTCCACAAAGAGTTGGCCTGCCGGAAAACCCGTCTGCTGCAAAACCTGCTCCAGCTGATCCAGCAGGCACGGATCCGCCAGGCTGGTTGCCGAAAGATTCACCGACAACCGCGGCGGGATACCGGTGAGCGTGGTGTCCCAGCGGCTGATCCCCGCGCAGGCATTGCGCAGCACAGCGGCATCGATCTGCTGTAACAAACCGCCCTCTTCGGCCACCCCAAGGAACTGATCGGGGGTCAGGGTGCCGCGGCGGGGATGCTGCCAACAGGCCAGGGCCTCAAACCCCACAACACCGCCATGGGCAGCGGACACAATCGGCTGCAACCAGGCCCTGAGCTGTTGGGTGATGAGCCCCTCTCGCAGCTCTTCCTGCACTTGATGGCGCTCCTCCAGGCGTTGGCGCATGCTGCGTTGGTAGCGGGCGAAGCCGTTGCGACTCTGCTGCTTGGCGCTGTACATCGCCATATCGGCATTGTCCAACAGCATTTCAGGCGTGTCGTTGGCGTCAGCCAGGGCAATCCCGATGGAGGCGCTCATCCTGAAGGCGAATCCCTGATTGGGCAGGGCTGTCTCCAGCTGCTTGAGGATCCGTGCCGCCAGCTGCTCGGCATTGCCGGGGTCCTTCAGCATCAACACCATCAGGAATTCATCCCCTGAGATCCGGCCCACCACGTCGGGCGGGCGGGTGATGGCCCGTCGATGGGCGGCCACTGTGTGTAAGACCCGGTCGCCGGTCTTGTGGTCATGAATATCGTTGATCTGCTTAAAGCGATCGAGATCGATGAACAGCACCACAAGCTGCTCATCAGGGGGTTGGTCACCACTCAGCAGCTGGTCGAGATGGCACAGCAGCATGCGCCGGTTGGGCAATCCGGTGAGGTAATCGATCGTTGCTTCACGAATGGCGGCTTCCTTGGCCACCGTTTCAGCCTGGTGCGCCTGCTGGGCTGCCCGCACCGCATCGAGCACCTGGGTGCTGAGCTGGATGCTGCGACCCATGCCCCGCAGCAGGGCCCGCTCTTCCAGGTTGTAGGCCTCAAGGGCACGGCCCACAACCAGCAGACCCTGGTCGCCGAGGGAGGCCCAGAACAGGTGATACGTCCTGCCGGCAGGCAGGGTCAAGGTGGCAGCGCGGCCCTCGACGAGGGCCAGTAAGGCTGGCTGCTCCTCCCGGGTGAGGCCGGTGCAGAGCGTGAAGGCGTCGTGGCGCAGGATCGCCGTGATCTCGGCGTCCACCGCTTCTGCCACCCGGCTCACCACATCGCGCAGCGCCGTAGGGCTCTCCACCGAGAAGGCTGACAGCACTTCCCCGAGCAGGTGGAGCGACCATGGCGCTGAACTCATGGGCTCAGGCCACGGCGAGCGCGACCACGGTCTGGTTGTGCAGACCACCGGCACCATCGGTGCGGGCGATTTCGCCATAGGTGTAGAAACCACCCACGGAGATTCCCTCCTTCACGGTGGGCAGCCGCAGGCTCGCATCCAGAAGACCCTCCTGATCGAGCAGTGATTTGCGGGCCACGCACTCCAGCACCATGAAGCCGCAGGCGGGATGCCCCTCCAACGACTCCTCCGCCAGGGCGCACACCTCTGCCGTGGCCTCCAGAACGGATGTGCAGCTGCCCTGCATCAGATAGGCCATCGCCCCCTGGGGAACCTCAGCAAACACCGTCACGGTGCGCTTGTCGTAGTCGGCGCTGTAGACGTAGCGGATTTCCGTGCGGTTGCGGCGGGCGATGCCGATCGGCCGGGTGTGGGCAAAACGGAAGAAGGCGGCGGGATCCTCGCGAACCTCCGCCGGTGCGTCATAGGCATCGAGATACACATCGAGCGCAGGGCGATCGTCGAGGCTCACGACCGTCGTGCCCTGGCTGTCCGTGACCAGCATCGGCTCGCTCAGCGGCGTCCAGCCATGGGCGATGCCGATCGCCAGGGGGGCATCGGACGTGATCGCCGCAGCCACCACCGCATGGGTAAGCAGGGCGCCTGCATGGATCTGGCGGGTCGATTGCAGGGCCATGTCGTCGCCGGCGCAGCCACCCATCAACGGCACCTGGGCACCGCAGACGTCGTACGCGCCGCGCACCACTTCCATCTGATCCCCACAGAGGCCGTCGGCCAGCAGGAACAGCAAGGTGTGCTGGCGCCGCTCCAGCTGTTCGATGCAGCTCGCCGCCTGGGCAGCGGCATTCCGCAGACCCTGCTCAGGGGTGCCGAGGCCAAAGCCGGTGGTCACCTTGAAGCCTTCTCCACCCAGAGCCCAGATCACCAGCCCGCCGGAGAGGGCATGATCGCGGATCAATTCACCGGCGCTGGAGCAGCCGATCACCTCGTTCTCGCCGATGGCGGCTTTCACCAGCCGCGACACCTGGGTGAGGTCCTGAGCCGGTGAGCAGAACAGGATGGCCAGCTTCGGCTGCCCGAGCTCCAGCACCGGTGCCAGGGCTTCAGCCACGGCGCGTTCGGGGTCCTGGTTGCTGGAGGTGCCAAAGCGGACCCAACGGGTCGGTTCGCTTGCAGTGGTCATGGGGCGGCACCCTGGTGTGGGCTTCATCACCCTGGATGCTCGCGAGCCCAGGGCGGGTTGGTGTTTCCGCCTGATGGGCAGTTACAGAACGCTGCACTTGTGGGCAACCGGTGCGCCGCGATGCCCCATGCCTGCGGCTGGGCTGCGCCGCACCCGCAGCCGATAGGCGCAGTGGGCTGGGCCGAGATGCTCGATCAGGGCGGAGCGGGCCTCGTGCTGGAGCTCCTCGAGGCTGGGGGCGCTGATGCGGATCGGCAGGGTTTCGGCCTGGGCCACGAGCTGGCCGGGGCGTTCGCTGAGAACGCGAAACACAATCTCTCGCATGCCGGGGTATCGCTTTCGTTCCGGATCCATCCTTGGCCCAGAGAGCCGATCCCGCCGGTGCGGGAGGATACGGACAACCGCCCCTGCCGCTACAGGCTGGTGGCGGGGCGCACCCCTCAGACCATCGGCTCCTGCTCACGGGCGCCGCCCAGCAGCTGCTCCACCGCCAGCTTCAACAGCAGCGACACCACGCCCACGCCGCCGAGCACCAGGGCAGCGCCGTAGGCCAACTCCGTGTCGTACTGCTTGTAAGCGTCTTCCACAAACAGCGGCAGAGTCTGCGTCTGGCCGGCGATGTTGCCGCTCACCACAGCCACGGCGCCGAATTCCCCCAGGGCCCGGGCCGTGGTGAGAATCAGGCCATACACCACAGCCCACCGCACTGAAGGCAGGGTGACCTTCCAGAACACCTGCCAGTCGCTGGCCCCCAGGGTACGGGCGGCTTCCTCCTGCTCCCACCCCTCTTCCTCCAGCAGTGGAATCACCTCACGGGCCATGAACGGGAAGGTCACGATAATCGTGGCCAACGCCATCCCAGGCCAGGAAAAGATGATCTTCCAGCCCAGGGAACTCACGATTCCACCGAGCATTCCGTGGGTGGGGCTGTAGAGCAACACCAGCATCAGGCCCACCACCACAGGGGAGATGGAGAAGGGCAGATCGATCACGCTCAACAACAAGGCCTTGCCGGGGAATTGGCGGCGAGCGATGGCGGTGGCGGCGGCGAGGCCGAAAATCGTGTTGGCGGGTACAGCAATCAGCGTGCAGCGCAGGGTGAGCAGCACTGCCGAGCGCAGCTCCTCAGAGTTGAGGTTCTCCAGCAGCGGTCCGATACCCTTGGCAAAGGCGCCGGCCACCACCTCAAGGGCCGGCAGCAGGAGGATCAGCCCCACGTAGAGGACGGCGATCAGCGGAATGATCAGCGCAGCCGAGGGCCTGGGCAGGGCCAGACGCCGTGAACGAAGGCCAGAAGGAAGCAAAGGCCGCATCAGAGGTCAGCGAAGGGGCAGGGCAAGGGACGCGAACTCAGGCGGTTGCAGCCGGATTGGCTTCCCAATGACGACCCCACACCTGCAGGCCGTTGATCACCAGCAGGCTCAGCAGCGAGAACAGCAGCATCACCATGCCGATCACCGTGGCGGAGGCGAAGTCGTATTCCTCGAGCTTCTGAATGATCAGCGTGGGGGTGATCAGATCCTTAAACGGCACGTTGGAGGAGATCATCACCACCGAGCCGTATTCGCCCACGGCACGGCTGTAACCCTGGGCCACACCGGCCAGGATGGCAGGCATCAGCTGGGGCAGCACCACTTTCACCAGCGTCTGGCGCGGGCTGGCGCCCAAGCACCAGGCGGCCTCCTCCTGATCGCGCTCTAAGGCCTCCAGCACCGGCTCAACGCTGCGCACCACAAAGGGCAGCGAGATGAACACCATGGCGATGGCCACCCCCAGCCAGGTGAATGACACCTTGAGGCCGAACAGCGCCTGCAACGGTGCGCCCAGCCAGCCGTTGGTGCTGTACAGCGCCGCCAGGGCAAGCCCGGCGACGGCGGTGGGCAGGGCGAAGGGCAGATCGATCAGGGAATCCAGCACTCGCCGACCGGGGAATCGACACCGCACCAGCGCCCAGGCCACCACCACACCGAACACACCGTTCACCAGAGCTGCGAGCAGCGCGAGCCCAAAGCTGATGCGATACGTGGCCAGCGCCTCCGGCGCTGTGGCCAACTGCCAGAACTGGGCCGGTCCCACCGCTGCCGCCTTGAGAGCCAAGGCCCCAAGCGGAAGCACAAGCACCAGAGCCAGATACAGCCAGGTGATACGCCACGACCAGCTCATGGTCAGCCACTGCGGCCAGCCGATGCCGCGGCGGCGGCGCGGGAGCGGAGAGAGCATCAACGCCGTGCGGATGGCCGGACCGTATCACCGCCCAAGCCGCAAATCAACGGTAAGCCGGTGGGAAATAAGCGTCTGGCGTTAGGCTGCCATCGTTCCAGTGGACGTGGTCGTCATGGGGATCCGGGTTGCCGGTGTGCGCAAGGAATTCGGCTCCTTCCGGGCGGTGGACGATGTCACCCTTGACATCGACACCGGCTCGCTGGTGGCCCTGCTCGGACCTTCAGGCTCTGGCAAGAGCACGCTGCTGCGCCTGATCGCCGGTCTGGAATCAGCGGATGTCGGCCGCATCTGGATCACCGGCGAAGAAGCCACCGAACGCTCGGTGCAGGAACGGGAAGTGGGCTTCGTGTTCCAGCACTTCGCCCTGTTCAAGCACCGCACCGTGCGCCAGAACGTGGGCTTTGGCCTGGAACTGCGCGGCTGGAAGCACGAGGCGATCCGCCGCCGGGTCGACGAACTGCTCGAGCTGGTGCAACTGCAGGGCTTTGGCAACCGCTACCCATCCCAGCTATCCGGCGGCCAGCGCCAGAGGGTGGCCCTGGCCCGCGCCCTGGCGGTGCAGCCTCGGGTGCTGCTGCTCGATGAACCGTTCAGTGCGCTCGATGCCCAGGTGCGCAAGGAGCTGCGCGCCTGGCTGCGCAACCTTCATGACGAGATGCACGTGACCACCGTGATCGTCACCCACGACCAGGAGGAGGCCATGGAGGTGGCCGACCGGATCGTGGTGATGAACCAGGGCCGGATCGAGCAGATCGGCTCCCCCGCCGAGATCTACGACCAGCCGGCGACACCGTTTGTGATGCGCTTCGTGGGGGCCGTGAATGTGCTGCCTCCCACGATTCCCCTCGCCCCACAGAGCCAGCCCCAGGGAGACGTGTTCATCCGGCCGCATGACATCGACGTGCATCGTGAACCCCAGGAGGGCAGCATGCCCGCCGTGCTGCGCCGGCTCACCCATCTGGGGCGCGACATCCAGGCCGAACTCACCCTGGCCAGCGGCGATGTGGTGATGGCCCAGCTCCCGCGCGAACGGCTTGATCTGCGCGATCTGAAGGCCGGCGATGCCGTTCACATCACCAGCCGTGAATCCCGCACCTTCGTGCCGGACTTCGTGATCTGAGGCTCAGCCGTCGGGGTCGCCTGCCGGCGGCTTCGGCAGCAGCAGATCACCGCCATCCATCTCCAGCACCTCGCCCTGCTGGCGCAGGCGGCTGAGCTGTTTGGTGACTGTGACCCGGGTCAGACCGCAGAGATCCGCCAGAGCGCGGTGGGTGAGGTTGAGTTCCGTGAGCGACAACCGGCAGCCATACCGGTTCACCTGCCCAAAGGAGCCACCGATCCAATGCAGCATGGATAACAGCCGGACATCCGCGGAGCGGATGCGCTGAATCCCGTGCAGTTCGGCCAGCATCTGACGCTCGCGGCGGAGGTGCCAGGCGACCTGCTCCGGGGTCAGCACCAGGTGTTCCACCACCACGGTGGTGAGGCACTGGAGTTCCAGAGGCAGCAGAACCGGATCCTCGGAACTGATCAGATCACCGGGCCCCCAGAGCCCCAGGGCGATGGCATCACCCTCGTGATCCCAGGTGGCGGAACGCACATAGCCCTCATGCAGCCTCCAGCTCATCGCGTCGGGGAGCACGTCCTGAGGATGCAACGTGAGGCGCAAGGGTCGGGTCAGCGGAGAAGCGGTCATGACTCCTGCAGGCGAAGGGATCTCTCCACCGGATCGCAGTATGCACGATCCCCGATGTGCATGGTGTAGTTCGGGGCACAACAGCATTAAGCGCCACTTTCTACGGTTGTGCTGTTTCCGACCGACAAGCCGTGCTTCAGAACCGTCACTCCCCGGCGCGGCGCCTGCCGCGTCTGCTCAGCGGCCTGGCCGCCCTGCCCCTGGCTGCAGCCCTGGGCACGCCCCTGGCCCAGGCCCAGTCACCGGCCAATCCCCAGTCGCTCACGGTGGTCTCGTACGCGGTGACCAAGACCGCCTACGACGAGATCTTCCGGCTGTTCGCAACCGACTGGAAGAAGAAGACCGGCCAGACCGTGAGCCTCCGAGGCAGCTACGGCGGTTCCGGCTCCCAGACCCGCGCTGTGATCGATGGCCTGGAGGCCGACGTGGTGAGCCTGGCCATGGCGGCCGATGTGAACAAGATCCAGCAAGCGGGCCTGATCCAACCTGGCTGGGAGAAGGAAAACCCCTACAACTCCACACCGATCAACTCCACCGTGGCGGTGTTCGTTCGGCCCGGCAACCCCAAGAAGATCAACGGCTGGAAGGATCTCGACAACAAAGACGTGGAGGTGGTGCTCGCCAATCCCAAGACCTCCGGCGGGGCTCGCTGGAACTTCCTTGCGCTCTGGGGAGCCATCACCCGCAGCGGCGGCAGCGAGGCCCAGGCCCGCAGCTTCATCACCGGGGGCTCCAAGAACGCCGATGTGCGGCCGATGGCCGCTCGCGAGGCCACCGATGCCTTCGTGAAACGTCGCCAGGGGGATGTGCTGCTCAACTGGGAAACCGAAGCGATCCTGGCCCGGCGCAAGGGGGAATGGACCACCCCCTACAAACTGTTCAGCCCCAACGTGCTCACCGAGCAACCGGTGGCGGTGGTGGACAAGGTGGTGGATCGCCGCGGCAGCCGCAAGCTGGCGGAAGCCTTCGTGCGCTTCCTCTACACACCGGCAGCCCAGAAGGTGTTTGCCGACAACGGCTTCCGGCCCACCACACCGGAGGGCAAGGCCTACGCCAAGGGCAGATTCCAGAACCTGAGCTTCTTCCGTGTGGGCGACTTCGGCGGCTGGGCCGGCATCGACAAGCCCTTCTTCGGCAAGGGCGGGACCTGGGACCAGATCTTCATGCGAACCCGCTGAAGCCCGCACCCACAGCAAGCGCAGTAAGCCGACCGACCTACCGTGTTATTTTCGGTTGAAGTGTTCCCGATCGGCTTACGTGGCATTTCAGATCCGGATGGTTCGCGCGCGGGCAAGCCTGGGGCTGGCGGCGCCGTTGCTGCTCACCCTGGGCAGCTCGCTGCTGCTGGCGAGTTGCGGCTCACCGCAGTCGCATGGCCAGGCCAGCGCTGGGGCCTCAGGCCAGCAGGAGCTGCTGGTGGTGAGTTACGCCGTCACCAAAGGGGCTTACACGCGGATCCTGCCGAAATTCGCCGCCGCCTGGAAGGCCAAGACCGGCCAGGTGCTCAAGATCCGCACCAGCTATGGCGGCTCCGGCACCCAGACCCGCGCGATCATCGACGGCCTCGATGCCGATGTGACCACATTGGCCCTCTCCGCCGACGTGCTCAAGCTGCAGAAAGCCGGGCTCGTGAAACCCGGCTGGGAGCAGGAGTTCCCCAACGCCAGCATCATCACCAACTCCACCGTGGCGTTCCTGACCAGGCCGGGGAACCCCAAGGGCCTGCGTGACTGGCACGACCTCGGGAAGCCTGGTGTCACGGTGGTGACGGCCAATCCCAAGACCTCCGGTGGTGCCCGCTGGAATTTCCTCGGCCTCTGGGGCTCGGTCAGTCAGACCGGTGGCAGCCAGCAGCAGGCCGAGAGGTTCGTCAGCAACGTCTACAGGAACGTCGACAACCTGCCCAAGGACGCGCGCGAGGCCTCGGATGTGTTTCTCAAGCGCGACCAGGGCGATGTGTTGCTGAACTACGAAAACGAGGCGATCCTGGCCGCTCGCACCGGCGATCTCAAGGCCCCGTTCGTGGTTCCCCCCGTGAACATCCGCATCGAAGGCCCCGTGGCGGTGGTGGACACCGTGGTGGACCGCCGCGGCACCCGCAAGGCAGCCGAGGCTCTTGCCAGCTACCTGTTCTCCGAGGATGCACAGCAGATCTTCGCCGAGGAGGGGTTCCGGCCCACCAATCCCACGGTGTGGGAGCGTGTGAAGGATCGCTTTGCTCCGGTGAAGCAGTTCTTCTCGGTGAAGGATTTCGGTGGTTGGACGACCGTGAACAGCACCTTCTTCGACAACGGCGGTCTCTGGGATCGCCTGTTTGCTCAGTCGCGCTGAAGCCGATGTGCGAGCTGCTGGCCCTCAACGCCAACACCCCCACTGACATGGCCTTCTCCTTCCGGGGACTCAGCCGCCGCGGCGGGGCCAGCGGTGAGCACGCGGATGGCTGGGGGCTGGCCAGCTTCACCCCCGATGGCTCGGGGCTCAACCTGATCCGGGAGGAGGCCCCGGCCGCCTTCTCCCACCTGGCGGATCAACTGGCCGAACGCTCCCCGCGGGCCCTGGTGTCGATCGCCCATATCCGCAAAGCCACCCAAGGCCTGGTGGCGCTGGAGAACTGCCACCCCTTCGCCCGCAGCTGGCGCGGCCAGACCTGGGTGTTCGCCCACAACGGCAATCTGGAGGGGGCCATTGCGGCCAGCGATCGCTACCGCCCCCATGGCAGCACCGATAGCGAAGCTGCCTTCTGCTGGATTCTCGACCAGCTCGACTCCGCCGGCGATGATCCAGAGGAACCCGAGCAGCTCGCCCTGCAGCTGCATCGTTGCAGCGCGGTGCTCGCCCAGCGCGGCACCTTCAATGCCCTGATCAGCAACGGCCAGTGGCTGTTCGCCACCGCCACCACCCGGCTGCACTGGCTCACGCGCCGGGCTCCCTTCAGCACCGCCACCCTCGCCGATCCGCCGCTGCAGGTGGACTTCTCCACCCTCACCACCAGCAGCGATGTGGTGACGATCCTCAGCACCGAGCCGCTCACCACCGATGAGTGCTGGACGGCGGTGGAGGCCGGCTCCTCCATGCTGTGGAGCCAAGGAGGACTCCGCTGCTTGCTGCAGCCATGACACAGACCCTCACCCCCGTGAGCCTCGCCGAGGCCTCGCGGTTCTGGTTCCAGCTGGGCTGGGTGAGCTTCGGTGGGCCGGCGGGTCAGATCGCTCTGCTCCATCGCGAGCTGGTGGACCGGCGGCGATGGCTCTCGGAGCGTCGCTACCTGCACGCACTCAACTACTGCATGTTGCTGCCGGGGCCGGAAGCCATGCAGCTGGCCACCTATCTGGGCTGGCTGATGCATGGTGTGCCCGGCGGCCTGATCGCCGGCGGCCTGTTCGTGCTGCCCTCGGTGGCGGTGCTCACCGCCCTGGCCAGCATCTATGCCCTCTGGGGGCAACTGCCGCTGCTGGTGTCGGTGTTTGCTGTGTTGAAGCCCACGGTGCTGGCGATCGTGCTGATGGCCGCCTGGCGCATCGGCCGCCGCAGCCTGCGCACACCACTGCTGGTGGCCCTGGCCCTGGCGGGCTTCCTGGGACTGGCGCTGCTCAAGCTGCCCTATCCGCTGCTGGTGATCACCGCCGGGGTGATCGGCCTGGCGGTGGCCCGCTGGCGGCCGGCGCTGCTGGCGGCCCCATCCCACGAGCCAGGCCTCAGCAGCGCCAGCGCTGAAGCTCCAGCGGCCCTGCACGACGACAGCAGCGCCACCCCGGAGCACGCCCGCTTCTCCCGCAGGCGACTGGCGGCCACCCTGCTGGTCTGGGCCCTGGCGCTGCTGCTGCCCCTGGCGGGCCTGGCGGTCGCCGCTGGTTGGGGCAGCCCCCTGGCCCTGATGGCGCGCTTCTTCACCCGCGTGGCCCTGCTGAGCTTCGGCGGCGCCTATGCCGTGCTGCCCTACGTGGCCCAGGGGGCCGTGCAGCACTTCGGCTGGCTCTCAGCCGGCCAGATGCTCGATGGCCTGGCCCTGGGGGAAACCACCCCCGGCCCCCTGATCATGGTGGTGGCCTTCGTGGGCTTCATGGGCGGCTGGAACCAGGCGCTCACCGCCGGCTCCAGCCCGTGGCCCCTGGCCCTGGCGGCGGTGCTGGTGACGGTGTGGTTCACCTTCCTGCCCTCCTTCGGCTTCATCCTGGCCGGGGCACCGCTGGTGGAAGCCAGCCGCGATGATCTGCGTTTCGGCGCTCCGCTCAGCGCCATCAGCGCCGTGGTGGTGGGGGTGATCGGCAGCCTGGCCCTGTTCTTCGCGGGCCCGGTGCTCTGGCCCGCCGGCGTTTTCAACCCCTGGGCAACCCTGGTGGTGGCCCTGGCGCTGGTGGCGCAGCTGCGCCTGCGCTGGAGCGTGATGCAGGTGATCGCCGCCGCCGCCAGCGGAGCACTGCTCACGCTCCTGCAGCGCTAACGGCCCCGCTCCGCCGCCTGGCCCCAACTGCTGCCGAGATAGCGCACCTCCTCCAGCACCTGTCCCTCGTGATCCACCAGGCGATACACACGCCCGGTGAGCCGGGCTTTGGTGCGCGCCGCTGTGTAGGCCTCGAAGTGGGTGCGGCGCCACACCTCATCCCGCCAGTCGTCGTCATCCTTGCCGCGGCTCTGAATCACGATCGCCATCGCCAACCTCCCTGGCTGGGGTGTGGTTGCAGGGTCGGGGTCGTGGGGGACACCCGCCCGAAAACTGCAGGAGCGATTCGGGATCAGATGGGCAAATGCCGATGCAACCCAGAACCTCAGGCCAGCAGATCGGCATGCAGCACATCCATCACCCGGCCCACAGCGGCGGTGAGCTCCGCATCCAGCTCCAACACCTCCGCCAGATTGCCGAGGATGTTGCATTCATCGGCCTGCAGCGGACCATCCGAACGCATGATCTCGGTGGCCGCGGCATAGGCCGTGGCCCGCTGGGTTGGCGACAGCACCGCCGCCGCCTCCACCATCAGGTGCTGCGAGCCCTTGCTGCGCAGATCGGACAGCAACGTATCCATCAGCCGCACCATCTGGGCTTCGTCGTAGGTCCGGAAGGGCTGGCGGTAATCCAGGGCATGGCGCAGGCTGCGGGCGCCGGCGCTGCTGAGCACGCCATCCCACGACACGGCCGCCAAGGCAATGGCCGCAAAGGCTTCGGAGGGTTCCATGGGAGATCGGGTTCAGCAGCCGGCGGCATCCGGAAGGCCATACCAGAAGTGCTCCCCTTCGCTGTAGAGGTCGCGCACGTTCCAGCCGCGGGCAATCAGATGGCGGGCGAAATCGGTGGCCGCTGCTCGGGCCTGAAACCGCCGCTGCTCGATCACGCAGCCCGGGCTCTGCTCACTCACATAGGTGGAATGCACCGCTTCGAAGTGGCTGGGGTCGGCCTGGCAGATCTGCCAGATGCCCTTGTAGGGAGCGCTGGCATCCTGGAGGCTCAGCAAGGCGATGGAAAAGCCCATGGTGTGGTGCTCATGCATGGGGGACTGAGCATCACTGGAGCAAGCGGCTCCGCCCCCATGCGGTAGCAAGACGCACGCTTCGCCGGATCGTTACGTGGCTTCACCGCAGGCCTTCACGACCAGTGAATCAGCATGGGAATCGCCCCCTCCAGGCTCACCTTCACCGGGCAGGTTTCAGCGGCCCGTTGCAGCAGGGCCCGCTGCGCCTCCTCCAGGCCCGGCGGTAGCTGCACCCACACGGTGAGCTGCGCGATCCGCCGCGGCGCCTCGCTGCTCATGGTTTTCTCCACCCGTGTGGTGCAACCCTCCAGCGACCAGCCATGGCGCTCGGCAACGATGCCCATGATCGTGAGCATGCAGGTGGTGAGGGCGGTGGCCACCAGATCGGTGGGGGAGAAGCGCTCACCGCGGCCCTGGTTGTCGGTGGGGGCGTCGGTGTCGAGCGAGCTGCCGGAGGGGCCGTGGCGCGATTGGCAGCGCAGCCCACCCGCGTAGGTACTGAAGATCTCCGTCACAACCGAATGGCAGTGAGCGTTCAGCTTGGCAGCTCACGGCAACGGCACAGGGCATCGAGATGGGGGCGCCCGGTGAGCGGCAACCGCCAGCGGGCCCAGAGGCCATAGAGCCCATCGGCCAGGGCCTCCAGGCCGGGCCAGCCCGTGGGGGCATACAGCCAGCCCAGGCCGATCTGTTGATAGGCGGCGCGGAACACCGCCACATCGCGCAGCACAACGCCATCAGCCCGCAGGCCGTGGATGCGGCCCATGGCCTGGCGATAGCTGATACCGGCGTGGGCGGCCGGGTCGTAATCGGCGGCATCGATATCCACGAACGCCAGCCGCGGCGCCTGGGGGTTCAGGCGCTGATCGCGGCGGCGCAGGAACGACACCTCCCGCAGGCACAACGGGCAGGCCCCGTCGTAGAGGAGGGTGAGCTGGGGCGGCATCGGTTGATTATTTGCGGCGGCAGTAACCACCGCCCACATTCATCCAGCCCTCGGGGCAGGCCTTGCCCTCGGTGGGCTGCACGGTGTAGTTCATCAAACCCAGGGTGGAGCACTTGCCGTTGAAGGTGTCCACATAGCCCAGGGGGCAGATGTCGCCGATCTTGGGCACCACCCGCTGGGCCTGGGCGGCCGGGGGCAGCAGCAGCGCCGCCGCCAGGGGTGCCAGGGCGCAACCCAGGGCAGCGGCCAGAGCGCGGCGGCTGAACGGACGGGGATCGGTGGAGCGGGCGGCGATCATGCCGGAGCTGGAACCTGACGTGCGGCCACGCTAAAGGCTGCGGCGGGCCACAGCCGCAGCAGACTGAACCGACCGATCGCGTCGCGATGTTGCAGCAGGACCTGCGCCGCCTGGCGGTGCACACCAGCGGTGAGGGCTTCACCGACCTCACCGCAGCCCTCAACGCAGAGATCGGGGCCTCGGGCCTGCAGCAGGGGCTGGCGCAACTGGTGTGTCTGCACACCAGTTGCTCGCTCACCATCAACGAAAACGCCGATCCGCGCGTGCTGCACGACCTCAGCGCTTATCTGCAGGCCCTGGTGCCGCAGCAAGGGGTGCGGTCGCTGAGCGGCGAGGGGCCCCTGGTTGCCTACCGCCACGACGACGAAGGACCCGACGACATGCCGGCCCACATCCGCACTGCCCTCACCTGCACCAGCCTGGGACTGTCGTTCCAGCGCGGGCGCCTGCTGCTGGGCACCTGGCAGGCGGTGTACCTGTGGGAGCACCGGGCCCGGCCCCAGCGGCGTGAACTCAGCTTGCATCTGATCGGCAGCTGAACGCCCGGGCTCCCGGTTGGGACGAACCGGGCGGAACTGGCCAGAATCCGAGCACCGCTTCGCCACCGTCACCGCCATGCCCCGTCGCCTTGGGCCCCTCGCCCTGTTGATCAGCGCCCTGGCGGCCGCCGGTCCCGCCGCCGCCGGCGACGCCCTCTGGCTGCTGCAAACCCGCATGCAGAGCTGCATTGATGCCGGCAGCAGCGCGGCCTGTGGGCCGCTGGCGGCCCAGGTGAAGGCCCTGCCGCGGGATCCCGCCTACGGCCGCGCTTCCCACCTCTGCAAAGAGGAGATCGCAGAACTCGGCGCCGTGGTGGCCCTGCTGCCGAAGCGCGATGCCGTGGCCACCGATCTGATGGCATCGGTGGCCGACGTGCAGCAGGCCTGCCTGCCCTACGGGTTCTGAGCCTCGAGCCCCTCCGGGGGCTCAACTGAATCGTGCTGTGCACGATGCCCAGGGCCGCTAGTTCGTCTTTGGCGCGGTGCAGGAGGTCCATGTCCGCCAGCAGAGGCTGGCGGCGCAGATGACCGGTGAGGGCGGTCTGGCTAGTGCTGATCGCCCACACGTGCAGGTGATGCACATCCAGCACGCCCGGCAGGGCCGCCAGCGTGCGGGTCACCGCCGGTAGATCGATCTGGCGGGGCACCGCATCGAGGCTCAGGCGCAGCGATTCACGCAGCAGATCCCAGCCGGTCCAGGCCACCGCCAGGCCCACCCCCAGGGCGGCCACGCTGTCGATCCAGTCCCAGCGGGTGAGCATCACCAGCACGGCGCTGACCAGCACCGCCGCCGACACGGCGGCATCGGTGAGCAGGTGCAGCACCGCGGCGCGGCGGTTGAGATCCGGCTGGTGACGAGAGCCAAACGCCCTGGCGGACAGCAGGTTGACCACGATCCCGGCGGCGGCGGCCCAGGCCACCGGCCCCGCCAGCACCGGCACGGGATGGGCCAGCCGCTGCAGGGCCTCCACCATCACCACCAGGCCGGCGGCGCAGATCAGCAGGGCATTGGCCAGGGCCGCCAGCTCGGTGCTGCGGCCATAGCCATAGGTGAAGTGCTCGCTGGTGGGCCGGGTGCTGAGCCGCTCCGCCCCCAGCCGAACAGCAGGCCGGCCACATCCCCCAGGTTGTGCAGGGCATCGCCGATCAGGACCAGGGAGCCGAAGGCCAGGCCGATCGCCAGCTGCAGGCCCGAGAGCAGAGCGTTGAGCAACACGCTCCAGCGGAAGGCCGCGGAGGCGCCCAGCTGATGCTCATGCAGGTGTTGATGGCGAGGACGCCGGCCCCGGGGATGCCGTTCCAGCATGCGGTGGCGTGCCGATTGGTACAGAAAGCCACCCATTTCGTAGCAGCTGTTACCTGAGATGGGCAGGGCCGCTCCATAACCTCCGCCCAGCGACGCACTCCTGCCGCCCATGCAGACCAAGCTTCAGGCCCTGCGCGACGACGGAGCCTGGGATCAGCTCAAGACCTACCCCAACCCGCTGCTGGCCTATATCGCCGCCCGCAAGCTGAGCCGCCAGGAGCAGCGCCGCTGCCGCACCGTGTGCGTGAGCGGCCAGATTCTTGAGGACATCGCACCCCGCTGAGCGGACGCAGCGCGCGGCTCACCCCTGGCGATGGAGGTGAAGAGCTCGCAACGTTCAGCAGACACCAACACACACCACCCCTACGGTCCGACCGGCTGCGTCTGTGCACGCCTCCCCTTCGCCTGCCTGACCCTGATGTCTCTCGTGAACGCGCCCCCACTGGGCATCGAGCGCTTTACCAACGGCCAGAACAAAGAACACTGGCGCCAGGCCAGTGATAGCGACAAGCGCAGCATCATCCGCGCCGTGTATCAACAGCTGCTGGGCGGCCAGTATCTGATGAGCAGCGAGCGCCTTGGTGGTGCTGAATCACTGTTCCTGAACGGCGATCTCAACGTGCGTGAGTTGGTGCGCACGCTGGCCAAGAGTGCCCTCTACCGCGCGCGTTTCTTCGAGAGCTGCAACCCTTACCGCTTCATCGAACTCAACCACAAGCACCTGCTGGGCCGCGCTCCCCACAACAAGGAGGAGATGCTGCACCATTTCACGATCCTGCAGGAGCAGGGCTACGAGGCTGAGATCGATTCCTACATCGACAGCCCGGAATACAGCCGCAACTTCGGCAACGACACCGTGCCCCACCTGCATGGCTGGGCCTACAGCGCCGGGCATGAAGGGCGACAGTTCTCCTGGCTGATGCAGCTGGCCCGCGGCGCCGCCGCCTCAGCCAAGGGCGATGGCACTGGCAATGGCAAAGGCAGCCCGTTCAAGCTCGGCCCAGCCCTGCACCAGAACCGCGCCATCCCGGTGAGCGCCCCCACGGCAGCCGCCCGCTACCCCCACATCAGCACCGACGGACCCTTCCGCGCTTCCATGGCCAGCAGCAACGACCTCCCCAACGGCGACCTCGCCAGCAACCGCCGCATCGACGGCACCTCCGCCTACGCCTTCCGCAGCCAGGAACTGGTGGTGTCGGCCCCCAGTGCCGGCGCCGCCAGCGATGGCAGCCGCGTGGTGACCATCACCGCCACCGGCATCGCCAACAACCGCTTTGTGCGCCACGGCTCCTACACCACCCGGGTTCCTTACAGCCGCATGAACGAAGCCCTGCAGCGGGTGATCCGCCAGGGCGGCAAGGTGATGAGCGTGGTGGTGAGCGGCGATCGCCTCGATGCCACCGCCACGGCCGCCAGCCGCACCGAACAGCCCCAGACCCAGTCCCAGACCCAGCACAAGCCCAGGGCCAAGGCCAAGAGCAAGGCCAAGCAGGGCTGAGCCACCGCACGAGGGCCCCGGATCCGGCATCCTCTGGGTTCGGGGCCCCTTCTGCAATCGACCAGCCATGGCCAGAGCGCCCCGCAGGCTGACCACTTTTCTGCTGGCCTGCTGCCTTCCCCTGGCCTGGGCAGCGGCGGCCGCAGCAGATGCCAGTGCGCCCAGCGACCAACCCAGCGAGCTGCTGGCGGTGAAGGACGGCTGGTTGAACAGCGCCCGGCTGCTGCAGCTACCCGATTGGCTGAACCTCGGCTTCAGCTGGACGGCGGAACCGTTCGTGAACCCGGTTGGGGGCAGCCAGCAGCTGAGCAACTGGGTGCAGCAAAGCTCGGTATCCCTGGCGGTGGGCTCAGGGCTGGGCAAGGCACCGGGCCAGTGGCGGGAGATCGACCACTGGAGCCTCCAAGCCAACGTGACCCACAACGCTGGCGATCCCCGCTATGCCAAGGCCATCGGCGCCCGGTTTCCACTGCAGGAGGTGGCTTACCCCAGCGGTTTCCTGCTCAGCGAGCTCAGCCTGAACCGCAACATCGGCAGCGGCTGGCTGCAGTTGAACGCGGGCATCCTGCCGATCAACCCACCGTTCATTTCGGCGCCGATCTTCAACAGCTATGTGCATTCGGCGTTCAACAACACCCTCAACCTCAGCCTCCTGAACCGCGAGTCCCTCAGCCCGGCCAACCTGCCGATCAACCCCTATCCCGCCCTGGGGGGGATCGTGAGCGTGCAACCGGCGGCGGATCTCAACCTGCGCTACGGCTGGTTCGATCTGGCCAGCATCATCGGCATCGCCCGCTGGCTCGGGGGCCCGCCCCTGCCGCCCCTGCCGCCCCTGCCGGGCGGCGGCAATGCCCAGATCCTGCAACTGGAGTGGAGCCCAGCGGTCCTCGGCCCGGCGAACAGCACCCACCTGCAGGCTTGCCGCTCAGGAGCGGGGGTGATCCGGCGCAGCAGCAGCTGCCCGCGGCCGGTGCAGGTAAGCAACCAACTGCCGCAGGGCCTGGTGAGCCTGGGGGGCACCAGCAGCGCTGCGCAGGGTGAAGCGGCCTATGCCAGCCTCACCCGGCGCAGCGGCGCCCCCGTGGGGCTGGATGAACGCATCTGGATCGGCGGATCCTGGGCCGGGTCATCCGATCGCAGCCCGGGGCCGAGCTTTGTGGGCGGAGGCTGGCTGATCCAGGGGCTGCTGCCCAGCCGCCCTCTGGATCTGCTGGTGTTCGGGGCCGGACGGGCCTCGGGCCTGGGCAGCGGCTTCGAGGGCATGATCGAACTCGGCTACCAATGGCAGGTGAACACCAACCTCAATCTCCAACCCACCCTGCAGTGGATCGTGCACCCGAGTGCCATAACACCCACGCCACCCGGAATCCTGGCGGCGGGTTTGCAGATCGCGGTGGCCTTCTGAGCCCTTGGCTCAGACCCCAACGGGCGCTGCAGCGCCGGCCACATCGCCCGACGCCAGCAGTTCGCGGCGCAGCATCGTGTAGTGGGTGATCGGGTTGCGGTACTGGCTGGGCAGGCAACGGTGCAGTTTCTCAAGGCGATCCCAGCAGACGGTGCGCTGCACCCGCTCCAGGCTCTTGCCCTCCTGCACCAGACGGCGCAGTGCCTTGCAATACAGGGGATAGGACGCCTCAAGCTGGCCGAGGGTGAGGGCCGCCTGGGGGGACGCTGAAGAACTGGTCAAGTGTTGAGCGCCCGATTTCTGTGACCATACGCGCACGAGATGCCGACAAGAGAGAGGCGTTGATGCGCTCAGAACGGCTGCAGCACAGGGGATCAGGGCGCGCACGGGCCAACGGGACCGCACACACTTCTAAAGGTTTCCTTCGGTTTTGAGTCGCTTCAGGAGCCTGGCCTACGGCTGAATGTAGCCGTTACTGCTTTTTCTGGTGATCAGGCTCACCTCAGGCCAACGTCGTTTCGCCGCCCTGGCGGCCCTGCTCGGCAACGCCCTCGAGTGGTGCGACTTCGCCGTGTACGGCTACCTGGCCAGCGCCCTCGGCCATGCGTTCTTCCCGGCGGAGGTGCCGGCCCTGCAAACCCTGGCCTCCTTCGGCGTGTTTGCCGTGGGCTATCTGATGCGCCCTGTGGGCAGCCTGTTGCTGGGGCCCCTCGGCGACCTGCTGGGCCGAAGGCTGATGCTCAGCGTGAGCATCGTGATCATGGGGCTCTCCAGCCTGGCAATCGGCCTGTTGCCCACCCACGCCCAGATCGGCATGGCCGCCGGCACGCTGTTGGTGCTGCTGCGGATGCTGCAGGGCTTTTCCGTGGGCGGTGAATTCACCGGCAGCATCACCGATGCCAGTGAAGCCGCCAGCCGCGGCCACGCCGGCCTGCTCTCCAGCCTGGCCACCGCCGGAGGCCTGGAGGGCTTCAGCTTCGGCTCCCTCACCGCCGCCCTGATCGGCTGGGTGCTCGGCCAGCAGGCGTTGGAGGCCTGGGGATGGCGGCTGCCGTTCCTGCTGGGGGCACTGGTGGCGATGCTGGGGCTCTGGATGCGGCAGGCGATGCCCGAAACCCTGCCCGACGCCAACGGGGACCCTGGCCCCAGCAACCTGAAGGATCTGGCGAGCGCCGTTCTGTGTCGCCTGCGCCAGGTGCTGCAGCAGTGGCGGCTGGTGCTGCAGGTGATGGGGCTGGTGAGCTTCGCCAATGTGGTGTTCTACCTGGCGTTCGTGTTCCTGGGTGACCACACCGGCATGCGGCTGGGTAACAGCGCCGCCGCCAACACCGTGGCCACGGTGATGCAGACCCTCGGCCTGCCCCTGGTGGTGCTCGGCGGCCATCTGGCCGATCGCCACGGGCTGGTGCGGGTGAACCGCTGGGGCAACGTGGTCCTGCTCTTGGTGATGCCAGCGGGCCTGCTGATCGGCCAGCAGGGCAGCGTGCCCGCCCTGGTGCTGGCCCTGGGGCTGCTGCTGCTGCCGCTGATGGCCACCAAGGGGGCCCAGGGGGTGATCGGCGTGGCACTGGTGCCACTGCGGCAGCGCTGTGCGGTGTTCTCGATCGGCTACTCGCTGGCCATGGCCCTGTTCGGGGGCACGGCGCCGCTGATGGCCACCTGGCTGCTGGAGCGCCAGCATTGGCCGTGGGGCACGCCGCTCTACGCCCTGCTCTACGGCCTGTTCGCCCTCTGGGCCCTGCACACCAGCCAGCGCCAGCTCGCGATCGCCAGCACCCAGCCATGACCCGTTCGTTTCGCGACCTTCCGCACCAGCTGCTGCAGCCATGAGCGCCAGCCGCCGTCGGCGCCTGCTGCTGCTGCTGGCGCTGGGCCTCGCCGTGCTGCTGGGGTGGACCACGCTCCAGCGCATCGAACCCAGGGCCCTCGTGCCCCCCGATGCGCTGCTGGCCCAGGCGTTGCCGGGGGAGGAGGGCCGCCCGGATGCCGCCACCCAGGAGATGCGCCGCCTCTATGCCACCAGGCCGATGGCGGAACATCGGCCCATCGGGCCTGAGGTGCAGACGATGCACATCGGCCTGTTCGTGACCGACAACTACAGCATTGATCTATCGGTGCCGATGTATGCCAGCGAAGGCATGCTCTGGGCCCGCTGGAGCCCGGCGCTGCAGGCCCAGTTCGAGGCAGCCGGGATGGACGCCAGGAACCTGTTCACCTTCATCAACAGCGTGGAGGGCTGGGACAGCAGCTTCAACCCCGTCGGCGATGCGCCGCTGCAACTGGCCAACGGCGATTACTACCAGCTCTACAACTTTGCCAACAAATTTGCGATCAACCATCTGGGCCTGCACCACTTTCCCTTCCAACGCATGCATCTGCCGATCCAGTTGGAGATCAATGATGAGAGCAAGCGTTTTCGCTTCGGCAACCTGCGCCTGATTCCCGACCACAATGATTCAGGCATCGGTTCTGCCATCGATATCAACGGCTTCCTCACACGCCAATGGAGCATCGGCGAGTTTCGCCATGAATACGCCTCTGATTTCGGCCTGCGCAGCGATGGTGATCGCCAGCATCAGCATGATTCCTACAGCCAGATCCTGTTTGATGTGGCCTATGCGCGTTCCGTGAAGGCATCGATCTGGTCGTTATTCCAACCGTTGCTGGTGGTGCTGGCCATTGTGATTCTCAGCCCCTCACTCTCCAGCCGGCTGTGGGAGGTACGTATTGCCCTGCCGGCCACCGCGGTGCTCACCCTGGTGTTCCTGCAGGGTTCCTACCGCAGTGTGCTGCCACAGCTGCCCTATCTCACCTTCATCGACCGGATCTATAGCCTGGCCTATGGCATCTGCCTGGCCTGCTTCGCCCTCTACGTGTGGGCCGCCAATCGGGTGAACCACACCCCGGCCGATGCCAGCGCCGAGCAGCGGGCAGCGATCGAACGCCAGATCAACCGGGTGGATCAGCACTTTCAGCTGCTCTGCCTGCTGGTGCTCAGCTTCGGCTCACTGCTCTGCTGGCTGCTCTGAGTGCTGGGCGACGGCACCGGGCTAGGGCATCGGCCCCACCCAGCCCTCCAGATGGGAGGCGGCGCTGGAGCGGGCCAGGGCTCGCGCGGCGGGCATGGCGGGTTCGAGCCGTTCGGAGCTGAACGGCGGCAGGGTGCGGCTGCGCAGCCAGGCGCCCCAGCGGAACTCATGGAAGGGGATCAGCGGCGCAGCGGCGATCACCCCTTCGCGCTTCAGCTTCCACACCAGGCTGCGATAGGGGTCGTCCTGGGTGCCGATGAGATGGGCTGGCAGGGCCGTCGGCGGCAGCGGACCGAGGCCGCGGCCGTCGTAGAGGTAGAGCCAACCGCGCTGGTGCAGCTGCTCCAGCACCTGATGGCGCTCGCTCACCTCCAGCTGCAGGGCCACATAGCCGAAACCGATAGCCTGCGGATCCAGCTCCAGCAGCGCCCGCAGCCGGTGGTGGCGATCGACCATCCACAGCTCCCCGGAAGCGCTGCGCACCAGAGGCGTGGGCTTGCGGCGCAGGTAGCGGCGCCGGTCCTTGGCATCCTCCGCGGCGAAATCCCGCTGACGGCTGCGGATCTCGGCCATGCCCACACACATCTGGGTGGGCTGCAGCGCCGCGAGGGATACCTCCAGCAGGTCGCTGCCATCGCCGGCCGGGGCAGGCAACGTCTGATAAGGAGGTAACCGCAATGCCATCGGCAGACCATAAACCCATTCCGCGGCGGTTCCGGCAACCGCTGCAGGCGGCGCTGGGCCTGTGCCTGGCGGTGCAGCTGGCCCTGGCCGTGGCTCTGCCGAGCCCCAGCTGGGCCGCCGAACCAGGCGAGAGCAGCGCCAGCTGCGCCCCCATCAGCCGCCCGGAGGTGGAGCAGCTGTTCGAGCGTTGGAATGCCGCCCTGGCCAGCGGTGATCCAGCCCAGGTGGCGGCGCTGTACAGCGACGACGCCCTGCTGCTGCCCACCCTCTCCGCCCAGCCCCGGGACACCCCGGCCGCCATCCGCGACTACTTCACCGGCTTCCTGGGCCGTTCACCCCGCGGCCGGATCGACAGCCGGCGCATCAGCCTCGGCTGCAACCAGGCCCTCGACGCCGGCACCTACAGCTTCCTGCTGCAGGGCCCGCCGGGCCGCGATCCCGAATGGGTGCAGGCCCGCTACAGCTTCGTGTACACCCACACCGGTGACGGCTGGCGGATCCTGCACCACCATTCCTCCCTGCAACCGGGCTGAGGCGCTCAGCCCGCCACCACCTGAACGCCCTTCCAGAAGGCCACACGCCCCTTGATGCGGGCGGCGGCCTCGAGGGGTTCGGGATAGAACCAGCAGGCGTTGGCGTTCACCTCACCGTTCACGACCACGTCGTAGTAGTGGGCGGTGCCCTTCCAGCCGCAGACGCTGGTGTGGCTCGAGGGGCGCACGTGCTCGGCCACCAGCGCAGCCGCCGGGAAGTAGGCGTTGCCCTCCACGGTTTCGATGTCGTCGGAGCGGGCGATCACGGCGCCATTCCAGCGGGCTTCCATGGGCGGGGTGCAAAAGACCATCCTGGCGGGGCCGACGCCCCGGCACCGACAGCGGGCTCAGAGCGGGAAGGCGTTGTAAATCGGCATCGTGGCGAACCCCAAGGGGGCCGGCACCGGGTTGGGGCCGGCCGGCAGAGCCTGCACCGCAAACATGTAGGTGTCGGCCTGGCTGGGGTTGAACCAGGGGCGCAGGGCCACGGTGATCGTCTGGCCGGGCTGCGGCGGCTGGGGGAAGCGGATGTTGAACAGGCGCTTGGTGTTGTCGAAGCTGGCCTCCACCGGAATCGCCGCCCCCTCCCGGCGCGGCAGGCCGAAGAAGGCCCGGGTGCGCTCGGCCGCCAGGGGGAACTGGCGATCCACCCCCCGGGGCTGCGGCAGAGCCCGCCCCCCAAGACCCCCCCCGGCCCCGTCCGGCAGGGGGTCGGTGGAGTGATACTCACCGCCCGGCGGCATCACGGCGGTGTTG